>JANJUT010000100.1 GCA_024710445.1 Thiobacillus sp. | reverse complement strand
GCACTGGCGGCGCAGGGACTGGCCGCACTGGAAGCCGATGCCGGGCTCAAGACAGGAATGCTGGTCCATGCCGGAAAGATCACACACCTCGGGCTGGCGCAGGATCTTAAGACCGCCTGAGTCAGGAAAAGGAAGCAATCTCCGGAACTTCCAGCCATTCATGCCCGAGTACGCTGAGATCAGACCCGAACCGGTAGACCAGCGGAACCCCGGATGGAATTTCCACCTTTTCCATGGCTTCGGCAGACAGGCCATCGAGATGCATCACCAGCCCGCGCATCGTGTTGCCGTGGCTCACCACCAGCAGGTGTTTTCCCGCGCGTATTTTCGGCACCAGCACCTCATGCCAATATGGCAGCGTACGCTGCTGGCAGTCGCGCAGACTTTCGCTGGCTGGCAGGTCCGCCGGATCCAGCGTGGCATACAAAGGATCGAAACGCGGATGACGAGGATCGTCGAAGTCGAGCGGCGGTGGCGGCTCAAAATAACCGCGCCACCAGCGGCGTGAAGCTTCCTCACCCCAGGTCGAGAATATCTCCCGCTTGTTCAGGCCCTGCAGCGCACCGTAATGCCGCTCGTTCAGGCGCCAACTGGTGAACAATGGCACCTCGGGTATGCCCATCGCATTAAGTATCGCCTCGGCGGTCTGGCGCGAGCGCTGCAACACCGAACCATGCACCTCGTCGAAGCCATACCCCGCCCGCGCCAACTGCCGCCCCGCTGCAGCCGCCTCGGCAAGGCCGATCCCGGTCAGTGGGATATCGGTCCAGCCAGTAAAGCGATCGGTCAGATTCCATTCGCTGTGACCATGGCGAAAGAACACCATCTGCAGGGCAGGCTCGTTCATTCCGGGGATTCCGTCAGCACATCATGCAGGTAGTGGCGATCGGCCCACGCTTCCAGATGCCAGCCCTGGCCGTCGAAATGGAACCAGTTGAGGGCGCAGTTGGGGATGACGAAATCACGCGGCGTATGCAGCGGCCGCCCGGTGGCGCGGCGGTAGATCACATCAAGCACACCGCTGTGGCTGACCGCTGCTATCGTCTGCCCGCTGTGGTGCCGCAGCAGCCAGTCGATGCCATCTGCTACCCGCTCGGCAAACCCGCGCAGCGACTCGCCGCTCTCGAAATCGTATTCCAGATCGCGCGCCACATAATGGGCATACGCCTCCGGATACTTCACCGCCCCCTCGGCAGCCGTAATGCCCTGAAACACGCCGTAATGCCGCTCACGTAATTGCGGCAGGAACTTCACCACCTGGTCCTCGCGCTGTGCCAGCGCCCGTGCCGTCTCCAGCGCCCGCGTCAGGTCGCTGCTGTAGATCGCATGAAAACGCTGGTGCGCGGCATTGAATGCCATCGCCAGCGCCTGCGCCCGCCCGGTCTCGTTGAGCGGGATGTCGGTATGACCCTGAATGCGCTTCGCCACATTCCAGTCGGTTTCACCGTGGCGAATGAAACAGATGCGGGTCGTTACGGGTTTGGCAACATGATGCATATCAATTCGGGGCGATCTGATCTATATCCAGTGTAGGACGTGCCGTGTTAATACGCCCGGCTTTCACCCACCACAATTAATGCTTGATTGGCTTCCTGCACCCAAACAACATCTCGCATAAATATTTCAATTATCGAATATGCAAAAACTTGCATACACACCTAAATCGATATTAATATCCGTATTAAGCGTTTGCACTATACTTGCGCGCATAAATTCTTAATCGTTAACAAAAAGGGAGACGTGTATGGAAGCGACAACCTACAACTACAAGGTCGTCCGGCAGTTCGCCATCATGACGGTGGTGTGGGGCATCGTCGGCATGCTGCTCGGCGTGATCCTGGCCTCGCAACTGATCTGGCCGGACCTGACCTTTGGCATTGAGTGGCTGTCGTATGGCCGCCTGCGCCCGCTGCATACCAATGCGGTGATCTTCGCCTTTGGCGGTTCGGCGATGTTTGCAGTGTCCTACTACATCGTGCAGCGCACCTGTCAGGTGCGATTGTGGGCCGAGAAGCTGGCGGCATTCACCTTCTGGGGCTGGACACTGGTCATCGTGCTGGCTGCCATCACCTTGCCGCTGGGCTACACCAGCTCCAAGGAATACGCCGAACTGGAATGGCCGATCGATCTGCTGATCACCGTGGTGTGGGTATCGTATGCACTGGTTTTCTTCGGCACCATCGTCAAGCGCAAGACCAAACACATCTATGTGTCCAACTGGTTTTTCGGCGCCTACATTCTGGTGATTGCGATTCTGCACCTGGTCAACAACGCAGAACTCCCGGTCACGCTCACCAAGTCCTATTCAGCCTACTCCGGCGTACAGGACGCGATGGTGCAGTGGTGGTATGGCCATAATGCGGTGGGCTTCTTCCTCACCACCGCCTTCCTCGGCATGATGTATTACTTCATCCCCAAGCAGGCCGGCCGCCCGATCTACTCCTACCGCCTGTCGGTCGTCCACTTCTGGTCGCTCAACTTCATCTACATGTGGGCCGGCCCGCACCACCTGCAATACACCGCACTGCCCGACTGGGCGCAGTCGCTCGGCATGGTGTTCTCGCTGATGCTGCTGGCGCCAAGCTGGGGCGGCATGATGAACGGCATCATGACGATGTCGGGGGCATGGCACAAACTGCGTACCGATCCCATCCTCAAGTTCATGGTGACCGCATTGTCGTTCTACGGCATGTCGACCTTCGAAGGCCCGATGATGTCGATCAAGACCGTCAACGCGCTCTCCCACTACACCGAGTGGACCGTCGGCCACGTGCACTCCGGCGCGCTGGGCTGGGTGGCCATGATCACCATCGGTTCGATGTACTACCTGATTCCTCGCCTGTTCGGCCGCGAGTCGATGTACAGCACCAAACTGATCGAGTGGCACTTCTGGCTCTCCACCATCGGCGTGGTGTTGTATATCGCCGCACTGTGGATCGCCGGCGTGGCGCAGGGCCTGATGTGGCGTGCAGCCAACGCCGACGGCACGCTGACCTACAGCTTCGCCCAGGTCATCAACACCATGTATCCGTTCTACGGCATCCGCTTGATGGGCGGCGCCATGTTCTTCAGCGGCATGCTGATCATGGCCTGGAACGTCTGGCAGACCACACGGCAAGGCCGCGTAGTGAATGATGCCCCCATCCCACAAGCTGTCCACGCCTAAGGAGACCGAACATGATTTCACATCAAAGCATTGAAAAAAATCTCGGTCTGCTGATCGTGCTGACCATACTCATCGTCAGCGTCGGTGGCCTGGTGCAGATCGTGCCACTATTCTTCCAGACCTCCACCACCACCCCGGTGGCCGGCTTGAAGCCTTACACGGCACTGCAGCTGGCTGGACGTGACATCTATATCCGTGAAGGCTGCGTCGGCTGCCATTCGCAGATGGTGCGCCCGTTCCGTGCCGAGACCGAACGCTATGGCCACTATTCGGTCGCCGGTGAATTCGTCTACGACCGTCCCTTCCTGTGGGGCTCCAAGCGTACCGGTCCCGACCTGCATCGTGTCGGTGGGCGCTATTCCGACACCTGGCATACGGCGCACCTGATGAATCCGCGCGACGTGGTGCCGGAGTCCAACATGCCCGCCTACCCCTGGCTCGACCGACCGCTCAAGGATGCCGCCATCCAGAAAAAGATGCGCACCCTGAACATCGTTGGCCACGGCTACACCGAGCAGGAGATTGCCGAGGCGCCGGCCGCGCTGGAAGGCAAGACCGAGCTCGAGGCGCTCATCACCTATCTGCAGGTATTGGGCACTCACGCCCCGAAGAATTGAGCAGCCATGGACAGCGGAACCATCAGTGGCATCGTCACAATCGTATTCGTCCTGGTATTCATCGGCATCGTCTGGTGGGCCTATAGCCGCGACAACAAGCAGGCTTTTGAAGACGCCGGCCGTTTGCCTTTCGAGGAAGACAACGCGCCAATCAGCAAGGGAGACAGCAAATGAGTGATTTCACCAGCGGCTTCTGGCCGATCTACATCAGCATCATCACCCTGGTGAGCATTATCGGCACCTGGATATTTCTCAAGAAACAGACCACCCGCAAGCTCGCGCCCGGCGAAAAGGCCGAGCTCATGGAGCACACCTGGGATGGCGACCTGCAGGATTTCAACAATCCGCTGCCGCGCTGGTGGCTGGGCCTGTTCTACGGCACGATGGTTTTTAGCCTCGTCTATCTGGTGTTGTGGCCCGGGCTGGGCAGCTACTCCGGTGTTCTGGGCTGGACCTCCAAGGGCGAGTACGAGGCCGAGGTGAAAGCCGCCGAAGCCCAGTTCCAGCCGGTGTACGCGGGCTTCATGCAGCAGGATATTGCCACTGTGGCGGCCGACCCCAATGCGCGCGCCATCGGCAAGAACCTGTTCCTGACCTATTGCTCGCAGTGCCATGGCTCGAATGCGGAAGGCTCGCGGGGTTTCCCCAACCTGACCGATAACGACTGGCTCTACGGCGGGGAACCCGACACCATCAAGACCACCATCACCAACGGTCGCAACGGCGTGATGCCGGCAATGGGCGGGGTGCTGGGTGAAGCGGGTACCAGGGAAGTGGCGAACTACGTGATGTCACTATCGGGCCGCAAGCACGATGCGACACTGGCCGCAGCCGGCCAGACCAAGTTTGCCGAGAACTGCGCTGTCTGTCATATGCCGGATGGCACCGGCATGAAGGCACTGGGTTCCGCCAACCTCACCGACAAGGTATGGCTGTATGGCGGCTCCGAAGCGACGATCATCGAGAGCATTACCAAGGGTCGCAACGGCGTCATGCCTCCCATGACCCAAACGCTCGGCACCACCTCCAATCAGGAAGCCAAGCTGCACCTGCTGGCAGCCTACGTGTACGGCCTGCCGCAAAAGCAGTAAACCGCACCGGCTCGCCGGCCAGACCGGCGAGCCGCTTGAGCACACTACGCTGACGGGTAGTGTGCTCAAGCGGCTCATTCCTTCAACGGAAAACGGAAAACGCAGTGACCCAAGACAAACCGCCCGCCTCCACCGACGCCCCGATCGAACAGCAACTCTACGCGATCCAGCAAAAAATCCAGCCGCGTGCGGTGCACGGTGTGTTCGCAAACTGGCGGATCGCGCTGGTACTGCTAACCCAGGCACTCTATTACGGCCTGCCCTGGCTGCAGTGGAATAACCGGCAGGCCGTGCTGTTCGACCTGGCCGCGCGCAAGTTCTATATCTTCGACCTGGTGTTCTGGCCGCAGGATTTTGTATATCTCACCGGCATTCTGATCCTGTCGGCACTGGCGCTGTTCCTGTTTACCGCAGTAGCAGGACGGCTGTGGTGCGGCTATGCCTGCCCGCAAACCGTGTACACCGAAATTTTCATGTGGGTGGAGGAATGGCTGGAAGGCGACCACCTCGCACGCAAGAAACTCGACAAGTCCAACTGGAATATCAACAAGCTCAGAAAACGCGGGTTGAAACATGCCGTGTGGTTTGCGATTGCATTGTGGACCGGCTTCACCCTCGTCGGCTATTTCACCCCGATCCAGACGCTGGCGACCGAAACACTGCACGCCAACCTTGGCCCATGGGAAACATTCTGGATCCTGTTTTACGGCTTTGCCACCTGGGGCAATGCCGGTTTCATGCGTGAACAGGTCTGCAAATACATGTGTCCCTACGCACGTTTCCAGAGTGTGATGTTCGACTCTGACACATTGACCGTGACCTACGACAATTCCATCGGAGAGCCGCGCGGGCCACGCAGCAAAAAGACCGATTACAAGACGGCCGGCCTCGGTACCTGCATCGACTGCAACGTCTGTGTGCAGGTATGTCCCACCGGCATCGACATCCGCAACGGCCTGCAATACGAATGCATCGGCTGCGCCGCCTGCATCGACGGCTGCGACCAGATCATGGACAAGATGGGCTATCCGCGCGGGCTGATTCGCTATACGACAGAAAACGTGGTGAAAGGCCTGTATCCCGACAGCGGCATCCTCAGGCACGTCCTGCGCCCGCGCACCCTGATCTATTCCGCATTGATGCTGGCCATCAGCGGTGCTTTCATCTACAGCCTTGCAACCCGGGTGCCATTGCATGTCGATGTCGTACGCGACCGGGCGGCACTGTCAAAGGAAACCGACGAAGGCATGATCGAAAACGTTTACCGCCTGCAACTCATCAACAAGGACGCCCGCGCCCACCGCTATACCCTCCAGGCGCAAGGCATACCCGGCCTGCAGGTGGTGACCGCCGCGCGAGACATCACGGCCGCGCCCCTGCAGACCATCGAGATTCCCGTCAGCCTGATCGCCGACCCGGTCGACCTGAAAGGCCGCTCCATTGCCGTGAACTTTACGATACAGGCCATCGACGATCCACGCATCAAGGACAACGTCGAAACCAAATTCTTCAACCGGTAATTTCCCATGAGGAACAGCGCCATGAACACCGCACTGCATTCAAAACCCTGGTACCGCGAGCCGTGGCCCTGGTTTCTCATGAGCCTGCCCGCCACCGCTGTCATCGCCGGCCTGGCCACGGTCTGGATCGCCGCCACGAGCGCTGATGGACTGGTGGTCGGCGATTACTACAAGGCCGGGCTGGCCATCAACCAGACACTGGCACGTGACGACACCGCGCGGGCACTGGCACTGGCCGCCACCATGCAGCGCGAAAATGGCAGCCTCACACTCACGCTGGCAGGGCACCTGAAAGCCTATCCGGACCAACTCACCTTTATCCTGGCTCACCCGACCCGTCAGGGCATGGATCAGACACTTCTGCTCAACCATACGGGCAATGGTCATTACCGTGCGTTGCTAACCGCCATGCCGGACGGTAAATGGCACGCCACGCTCACCGACCTGGCTTCCACCTGGCGGCTATCCGGGGTGCTTCACACCCCTTTCAACCAGCCTGTCACCCTGACGGCGGGCACTTGAGCCGCTGTTCAAACACGAGGAGTCTGAAATGGATGTCGTATTCAATATGTTGTTCAGCAGCCCGATTGGCTTGTTGAGCCTGCTCACCATTGTTTTCATCATCGGAATTGGCCTGTTCATGCTGGTCATGGTCAGGCGCAAAATGAACCATCCTGAAGAATGATGACCATGCCCCACGGCATGCGCCAAAAACCGGCCATGACGCAGCGATGGATGGGTTTCAGCTCCACAACCGGCTTGAACATCAAGTTCCTGTGGTTTCGGACGTTACATGAGCGATATGTCAAATAGCATGTAAACGTGCCGCCAAATTCACCACCGCACACCATCCCCTCTTCCCCAAACAGGGATTTGGAGGATGAGCTTTTCCTGCGCAATCAGCAGATTGCCCTGTTCAAGGAAGTCGTCACGGCAGTACGTGAACGGCTCGACCTTGAAAGCATTTTCCAGCTGGTGGCCACCTTTGCCCAAGGCCTGATTCAGGCTGAAACCGTACTTATCCCCGTACTTGATGCGGGCAGTAACCAATACACATATCGCGCCGGCCACGGGGCCAACGCCGATGAGATCATTGGAGAAAGCCTGGATATCGATTTGGGTATCTGTGGCTGGGTCTGGAAACACCGCCGACCCTGGTGGCAAGGCATCCTCAACGAGCTCAGTGAAAAAGAACGCAACCAATGGGAGAAGGAAGTCGGCAACGTCATTCTTGTCCCGCTGATCGGCCGCAACAACTTTCTGGGCGGCATTGCCGGCATCAACAAAATCGGCGGCGGTGATTTCGACCAGCATGACCTCGATTTGCTGACCTTGCTGGCCAGCCAGATTGCAACCGCCATCGACAACAACAACCTGATTAAACAGCTGGAAGAAGCCAACCAGAATCTTTACGCCGAAAAGGAAAAAGCCCAGGTCACCCTTTCCTCCATCGGCGATGCGGTGATCACGACTGATACCGAAGGCCGGATCGACTATCTGAACCCCGTTGCCGAGCATCTTTTCGATGTCTCACTAAATGATGCCAGGCACAGACATCTGTCCGATCTGGGTACGCTGCTTGTCGAAGAAAGCCACCAAGCCGTGACCGGGCTTGTGGGATATTGCCTGAGTGAGGGACATTTACCCAGCCAGTTCAATTCGCTCATTTTTGAAAAGCAGAATGGGCAACATGTCTACATCGAACCCAGCGCAGCCCCCATTCGCACTCATGACGGCCACACTTCCGGCATCGTCTTCGTCTTCCACGACGTCAGCCAGGCCCATGAACTGGCCCAGCAACTGTCCCATCAAGCCTCGCATGATGTGTTGACCGGCCTGTTCAACCGCCGCGATTTCGAACTCAAGGTAAAACAGGCCATTCGGAATGCTGAACTAGCCGGCAAGGAATACAGCCTGCTCTACATGGACCTCGACCAGTTCAAGGTCATCAATGACACCTGTGGGCATATTGCCGGTGACCAGTTGCTGAAACAATACACATCGTCACTCTCAGATCTGGTTCGCCACGGGGACACGCTGGCCCGAATCGGAGGTGATGAATTCGGGGTTCTTCTGGAAGATTGCTCAAACGAACAGGCCTTGCTGGTCGCCCACAAGATTCAGGAAATGACACAGCAGTTCCGGTTTTCCTGGGGCGATAAAACCTTCGGCATCGGCGTCAGCATCGGAATGATCGGGATTAATCACCAG
>JANJUT010000094.1 GCA_024710445.1 Thiobacillus sp. | reverse complement strand
AACATGCCTGCGAGAAATCCTGCGCCTGCACCACCTGCCATGTGGTGGTGCGTGAAGGCTTCAATTCGCTGGAAGCTTCGACTGAAGAAGAGGATGATCTGCTCGACAAGGCCTGGGGACTGGAACCGCAATCCCGCTTGTCCTGTCAGGCACGCGTCAGCAGTAGCGACCTGGTGATAGAAATCCCCAAATACACCATCAACATGGTCAAGGAAGGTCATTGATATGAAGTGGACAGACTCTCTCGATATCGCAATTGAGCTTTCCGAAGCGCATCCGGAAATCGACCCACGCACCATCCGTTTCACCGACCTGCATCGCTGGGTGACGGAACTGCCGGAGTTTGACGACGTGCCCGAGCATTCGGGTGAAAAAATCCTGGAAGCGATCCAGATGGCCTGGATCGATGAAGTGAGCTAGAAGCCAACACGCATAACCACCGGTTATCGTGAGAAGACAGGCAACAAAAAAGGGGCATCACGCCCCTTTTTTGTTGCCCGGATAATCAGCTTAGAACTTGAACACCAGCCCGGCAGTGATCAGGTCAATGTCGGCTTCACCCGTACTGCTGGCATCTTTGCCGCCCACTTCGAAGTAGCGCTCCCACTCAAGGCGCAAGCCAACTGACGGGGTGAAATTGTACTGGGCACCCAGGCCCAGCATCCATTCGAGATCGGTGTCTTCCGTGCTGAGCGTGGCGCCGGCAAGGGCAACGTTTCCCTTGACGTCGGAGTGCAGGATGCCGAAGCCGCCTTTGCCGATCAGGGTGAATTGTTCGTTCAGCGCCATGGTGCCAACCACTTGCATGGTCATGCCGTTGACATCACGCGTGCCTGTCTTCGTGCCGGTATATTTGACTTCGCCCATGTCAGCGTAGCCCACTTCCATGGAAATGTATTCGTTGACTTCGAGGCCGCCAAAGATTTTCCAGGCATTGCCCGTATCGTCGCACGAAGTACCCGCTGTACAGGTAATGTCGGAAGTGGCTTGACCCAGACTGCCGCCAAGGTAGGGGGCCAAGGTCAAATCGAAGAAGCCAGCAGTAGCCGGGGTGGATAGGGACAAAGCGGACGCCATGGCCGCTGCGACAAACATCGTTTTCATGTAACTCCTCCTGTAGGTGCTTGTTGATGGTTTTATTCGGTCTGATGCCGGGTTTAAACCTGAATGCTGCGCAGCAGTATAGCGCAGTGCCAGGCAAATCAAGCGCTATGTACTATTTAATGGGATCGGGTGTTGTGTATGAAAGACATCTCCTACGTGACTGAAACCGTAATTTCTGGCTATTTTGATAGGGCATGCCTCGCATCCGCGCGTGTGCTGTGCGGCATGAGTCCTTGGTATTCGCCCCATGAATGCAGCCATTTCAGGGGCTTTGCTCGTGCTAGACTAAGCCAAATCACGAGATAAATATGGCCGAGGAAACTGATCTTTCCCGTACTGAACCGGCAAGTTCGCAGCGTCTGCACCAAGCGCGTCTGGCTGGTGATGTGCCGCGTTCTGCCGAACTCACAGCGTGGGTGGTATTGCTGTCGGCGTTGGGTACGCTAGGCTGGCTGGCACCCCGCTTGCTGGGTGATTTGCAGAGCCTGATCGCGATGGCTTTTGTCCATGCAGCAAGCCCGCTTTCCCCCATTTTTGTAAAAGCAGCATCTGCTGCCTTGTGGACGGTTTTGCCTGTGCTCATTGCCATTTTCGTTGCGGCGCTGGTGGGGCCGATGCTGCTGTCAGGCTGGGTGTTTGCGCCACATGTGACCCAGGCAGACCTGACACGTGCTTCTCCACTCAAGGCCCTGTCCCGCCTGCTCTCGATGGATTCGTTCTTTGATGGTTCGCAGGCGATCATGAAACTGCTGCTAGCCGCTGCCGCTGTCGGCTGGGCGTTGGCGAGCGGGTGGCCGGGGCTGCAAAACCTGGCAGATGGAGACATGCCGGCTGCGTTGCACGCCACCGCAGCCTGGGTGGGACGCGGCGTGCTGGCGCTGGCGGCGGCATTGACGCTGGCCGCTGCACTGGATGCGGGCTGGCGCTGGTGGCGTTATCTGCGGCGGCATGCGATGAGCTGGCAGGAAGTGCTGGCCGAGGCACGTGAGTCTGAAGGCAGTCCCGAAATGCGCGCGCAGCTGCGTGGCCGCCACCAGCAGGCGAGACAGGGCCAAAGTCCGCTCCCCAACCCTGATGAAACTACTAAGCAATCGACTAAGCCCGCAAGCGGGCAAGTCGCTGCTTATCCCCCAGAGGGGGAGGGGGCGAACGTTGGGCCCAGGACGATTAACGAGGTGATCGGATGAGTGCGCAAGGCGTGCTGGTGATGGGGATGCCGCTCAACCGGCTGGCCGTGCCAACGCTTGTCTTGCTGATTCTGGCAATGATGGTGTTGCCATTGCCCACCTTCATGCTCGACATGCTGTTTACGCTCAACATCGCGCCGGCGATGATTGTGTTGCTGGTCAGCATGAATGCACGGCGTCCGCTGGAATTTTCGGTATTTCCCACGGTGTTGCTGCTCACCACGCTGTTGCGCCTGTCGCTCAACGTGGCCTCGACCCGCATCATCCTGATGCAGGGCCATACCGGCCCGGACGCGGCGGGCAAGGTGATCGAGTCCTTCGGCAGTTTCCTGGTGGGCGGCAATATTGCGGTGGGCTTCGTGGTGTTTCTGATCCTGGTCATCATCAATTTCGTGGTGATTACCAAGGGCGCGGGACGCATTGCGGAGGTGGCGGCACGCTTCACGCTCGATTCGATGCCGGGCAAGCAATTGGCAGTCGATGCCGACCTGAATGCCGGATTCATCAATGAAGGCGAGGCGCGCACACGCCGCAGCGAGATCGGCCGCGAGTCCGATTTTTATGGCGCCATGGATGGCGCCTCCAACTTCGTGCGCGGCGATGCCAGTGCCGGCATCATTATCCTGTTGGTCAATCTGGTGGGCGGGATTGCGGTGGGGCTGCTGCAGCACAACCTGGGCGTGACCGAAGCGCTCGGCCGCTATGCGTTGCTGACGGTGGGAGATGGCCTGGTCACCCAGATTCCCGCCCTGATCATCTCGACTGCGGCGGGCATAGTGGTCAGCCGCTCGTCCAGTGATCAGGATTTGTCGCACGAATTTTCCACCCAGATATTTGGCCGCCCCCAAACCCTGTATGTGGCCGCAGCCGTACTGGGCACGCTGGGCATGATACCGGGAACCCCGCATCTGGCTTTTCTGATGATTGCAGCGGTGCTGGGTGGAGTGGGTTTCTGGTTGACGCGCCGTCAACGTCATGCCGTGTATGACGTTGAACCGCTGGAAATGTCTGAAGACGACTCCGCACCGATTGACGTCACCTGGGAAGATATTCCACCGGTTGACGTGCTGGCGCTCGAAGTTGGCTACCGCCTGATTTCCCTGGTCGACCGCAATCAGGGCGGGGCGGCACTCACCAAAATCACCGAGGCACGTCGCCGTTTTGCTGCTGACATGGGGCTGGTCGTGCCCCTCATTCGCGTCCGTGACAACCTCGACCTTAAACCCAATAGTTACCGGATTACGCTCAAGGGCGTCGACGTGGCGCACGGTGAAATCCCCAGCGGTCAGGTGCTGGCTGTGGATATGGGCGATGTGCTGGGAAAACTGGATGGCATTCCGGGAGTTGATCCTCTGACCTTGTTCAGTGGCGTCTGGATCGAGGCAGGCCGGGAAGAGGAAGCCGAGCTACGGGGTTTTGTGGTGCTGACAGCAGCCGAACTCATTGCGCGTCAGGTCGAGGCGGTCTTCCGCCAGCACGCACCCGAACTGCTGGGGCGCACCGAAGTCCAGCAATTGCTGGATACGCTGGCCCGCAGCCATCCCGGGTTGGTCGAGGACGTGACGCCGCGTCACCTGCCGTTGACCAGCGTGCAAACCGTTTTGCAGAATTTGATCGAGGAACATGTCTCGATTCGTGACAGCCGCACCTTGTTTGAGACCCTGGCTGCCTGTGCACCGAAAACCCAGTCCATCGACGAACTGGTGGAGACGGTACGAGCAGCGCTTGGGCGCAGCATTGTCGACCGCCTGTTTGAAGGCAGCAATACGCTGAATGTGATGGGGCTGGCGGCAGCAACCGAAACCCGGCTGCTGAACGAAATGGGCGATGAGGGTGAAGCGTTGCTGTCTCCCATGACACTCGATGCGCTGAATGAAGCAGCGGAACACGCGCTGGCTGCACAGGAACGCGAAGGCTATCCCCCCGTGTTGCTGACTTCGCCCGGGCTGCGCGCTATCCTGTCACGATTGTTGCGACGGAGCTTGCCGCAGCTTTCGGTGATTGCCTATGCCGAGGTGCCAGCCGATAAAATCGTGCAGGTGAACACAGAACTGAGCATTGGAGGGAATGCATGAGCGTGCAGGTTTTCGTGGCGGCGAATGCGCGCGATGCACTGGCACGCATTCGCCGCGAGTTGGGTGATGATGCCGTCGTCCTGTCGACCCGCCCGCACCCGCAGGGCGTCGAACTGCTGGCCAGCGCATATGGCGCGTTAGCCGCACCTCCTGCCGGCGAGATCCAGGATGCCGCCGGCAGTTCGCGCATCCTTGCCGAATTGGGACGCTTGCGCGGGATGCTGCAAAACCAGCTGGCCGGATTTGCCTGGGGGGCCAACCGGCGCCGCGATCCGGTTCGGGTGGCCGTGATGCAAACCCTGTTTGCTGCCGGATTTGGCAGTGCACTCGCCCGCACGCTGGCAGCGCGTCTGCCGCGCGGGCTTGATACCGATGCCGCCCAGCGTTGGCTGCGACAGGTGCTGATCCGTAATCTGCCCGTGCAGCCACGTGAATCCGGTTGGCTGTCACAGGGCGGATGTTTTGCGCTGGTCGGCTCCACCGGATCGGGTAAAACCACCACCCTGGCCAAGCTTGCCGCGCGCAGCGTCGAGCTTCACGGTGCCGGGCAGGTTGCCTTGATCGCGGCCGATGCTTACCGGATTGGGGCCGCCGCGCAATTGTCGGTGTATGCCGATTTGCTGGGCGTATCACTGCATGTGGCAAAAGATCAGGCCAGGCTGGCCCAGCTGCTGCCCCAGCTGGCGGCAAAAAAACTGGTGCTGATCGATACCGCGGGCTTTGCTCCATCCGACCCGCGCACCCGCGAGGGACACGCGCTTGACGCATTGGGGGTGCGACGGCTGGCCGTGATTGCCGCCAATCAGCAGGGGGCGGCAATCGAGCAGGCCATGGCCCGCTTTGGCGAAGGTGCAGTTGCCGTCATTCTCACCAAGCTCGACGAGGC
>JANJUT010000080.1 GCA_024710445.1 Thiobacillus sp. | reverse complement strand
GAGCCAGTAACCCTGAAGTTGCGTGTCCCGATGGACAACCGGCGTCGCCTGAGCGGCCAGCTGGTTGGCCTGGAAGGTGAAACAGTAAAGTTGATCGTCGATGGTTCGGAAGTATCGATTGATCTGAGAAACGTGGATGTTGCCCGCCTCAAACCCATGGTTTAAGAAGCGGGCGCTGGAGGAATTATGAGCCGTGAAATGTTGATGTTGGCCGATGCGCTGGCACGTGAAAAAAGTGTTGATAAGGAAGTGGTGTTCGAGGCCCTGGAACAGGCTCTTGCCTCTGCTACCAAGAAGCGCTTCAAGGAAGAGTCGGACGTGCGCGTATCGATCGACCGCGAAACCGGTGAATACGAATCCTTCCGCCGCTGGCTGGTGGTGACCGAGGCCGATCTGGAGTCCGAGGGCTACCAGATCCTGCTGATCGACGCCCAGGACAAGATCCCCGACATCGAAATCGGCGACTACATCGAAGAGCCGCTGGAAAACATCGAGTTTGGCCGTATTGGCGCACAGGCTGCCAAGCAGGTGATTCTGCAGAAAATCCGCGACGCCGAGCGCGAGCAGATCATCAGCGACTTCCTCGATCGCAAGGAACATCTGGTCAATGGCGTAGTGAAACGCATCGACCGTGGCAACGCCATCATCGAATCGGGTCGGGTCGAAGGTTTCCTGCACCGCGACCAGATGATCCCGCGTGAAAACCTGCGCGTCGGCGACCGTGTGCGTGCTTACCTGCTGCGCATCGACCGTGGTGCCCGTGGCCCACAGGTGGTTCTGTCGCGCACCGCGCCTGAATTCATCATGAAGCTGTTCGAGCTGGAAGTGCCGGAAATCGAGGAAGGCCTGCTTGAGATCAAGGCGGCCGCCCGTGACCCCGGCCTGCGCGCCAAGATTGCCGTGGTATCGCACGATCCCCGCATCGATCCCATCGGTACCTGCATCGGCCTGCGCGGTTCGCGCGTCACTTCGGTGACCAACGAACTGGCAGGCGAGCGCGTCGACATCATCCACTGGTCGGCCGAGCCTGCACAATACGTGATCAACGCGCTGGCACCCGCCGAAGTGAGCTCCATCGTCGTGGACGAAGACAAGCACAGCATGGATGTGGTGGTGGACGAAGAGCAGCTGGCGATGGCCATCGGTCGCGGTGGCCAGAATGTGCGCCTGGCATCCGAACTGACCGGATGGGACCTGAACATCATGTCGCGCGAAGCGGCCGAAGAGAAGCAGTCGGCCGAGAGTGGCAATACCCTGGCCCTGTTCATCGAAAAACTCGATGTGGACGAGGAAGTCGCCCAGATTCTGGTAGACGAAGGTTTCTCGACACTGGAAGAAGTCGCCTACGTTCCGTTGAACGAAATGCTCGAGATCGAAGCCTTCGATGAAGACCTCGTCAACGAACTGCGCAACCGCGCCCGCAACGCGCTGCTGACGGCCGCCAGTGTGGGTGAGGAGCAGGTTGAAGCCTCTGCAGGCGACCTGCTGTCACTTGAGGGCATGGATGCAGAAACGGCCCGCCTGCTTGCCAGCAAAGGCATCCACACCACTGAAGACCTGGCCGAGTTGGCGGCGGATGAACTGACTGACATCGCCGCCATGGAAACCGAACGCGCCGAACAACTGATCATGGCCGCTCGCGCGCCCTGGTTCGCCCAAGGCTGATACGCCACGAGGATTGCATGAACGTTGAACAATTTGCACTAGAACTGAAACTCCCGCCGCAACTGTTGCTTGAACAGTTGAAGGCGGCGGGTGTCAGCAAAAATGATATCGTCGACCCGGTCACAGAAGCGGACAAGGCACACTTGCTCGACTATCTGCGCAAGATGCATGGCGGCGCAGCCGAGCCCGGCAAGACCAAAATCACCATCACGCGCAAGCAGACCGGTGAAATCCGCAAAACGGACAGTACCGGAAAATCCCGCACGATTCAGGTAGAAGTCCGCAAATCGCGCACCTACGTCAAGCGCGATGCCGCCACGCTGGCAACCGATGCCCAGGCTGCTGCAGAACCCACGCAGGAAGTGCAGGCCGCCCCTCAGGTCGAGGAACAGGCCCCGGTCGTGGCTGAGCCTATCGTGGAAACGCCCGTGGTCGAGCCGGTGGCTGAAGTCGCCGTACCCGAACCGGTTCCGGCCAAAGCTGAAGTCGAAATCGAGCCCGCCGCCGCCGAACCGGTTGCGGTCGAGGCTGTGGCCACGGCTGAAGCCCCCGCTGCCCCTGTTGACGCAGCCGCAGCGCCGGAAGCGAAACCCGCCCCAGTCGTCAAGAAAACGACCCGGATCAAGAAAGCCTCCATTCTGGACGAGGCCGAGCTCAAGGCGCGCGAAGAAGAGAAGCGCCGTGGCCAGGCATTGCAGGAACGCCAGGCCGCAGATGCCAAGGCACGCGCCGAACGCGAAGCCTTGCGCAAGCAGGCCGAGGCTGCGCGCGAAGCCGCCAAGCTGGCGGAAGCCGAGAAAGCTGCCGCACCCGCCGCACCGGCTCCAACCGAAAAAACGCTGCACAAGCCCGACAAACCGGCAGGCGCCAAGGACAAAAAGCCCGCCAAAAAAGCCGACAGCTGGAAAGACGATGCTGCGAAGCGCAAAGGCGGCCTCAAGACCCGCGGTGGTGCTGCACCGGATACCGGCTGGCGTGGCCGCAAGGGCAAGTCCCGCTCCAGCAGCAATGAGGAAACCACCTTCGTCGCCCCGACCGAGCCGGTCGTGCGCGAGGTGCTGGTGCCCGAAACCATTACCGTGGCCGAGCTGGCTCACAAGATGTCGGTCAAGGCCGCTGAAGTCATCAAGGCCCTGATGAAACTGGGCAGCATGGTGACGATCAACCAGGTACTGGACCAGGAAACCGCAATCATCGTGGTCGAGGAAATGGGACACATCGGCAAACCGGCTGCGCTGGATACGCCGGAAGCCTTCCTCGTTGACACCGGCGAAACAACCGAACACGAATTGCATGCCCGTCCGCCCGTGGTCACCGTCATGGGTCACGTCGACCACGGCAAGACCTCGCTGCTCGACACCATCCGACGTACTCGCGTGGCCAGTGGCGAAGCCGGTGGCATTACCCAGCACATCGGCGCGTATCACGTCGAAACCGAGAAAGGCGTCATCACCTTCCTCGACACGCCAGGCCACGAGGCCTTTACCGCCATGCGCGCACGCGGCGCCAAGGCGACCGACATCGTGGTACTGGTAGTCGCGGCGGACGACGGCGTGATGCCGCAAACCATTGAAGCCATCCACCATGCCAAGGCTGCCGGCGTGCCGCTGGTGGTGGCCGTGAACAAGATCGACAAGCCTGAAGCCAGCCCCGAACGCATCCGCCAGGAACTGGTGGCGCAGGGCGTGACGCCCGAAGAATGGGGCGGCGACACCCAGTTCATCGAAGTGTCGGCCAAGGCCAACACCAACATCGACGGCCTGCTCGATGCCATTCTGCTGCAGGCCGAAGTGCTCGAACTGCAGGCGGCCGCCGATGGCCCCGCCAAGGGCATCGTCATCGAAGCCCGTCTCGACAAGGGCAAGGGCCCGGTCGCCACGCTGCTGGTTCAATCCGGCACGCTGCGCCGCGGCGACATGGTATTGGCTGGCCAGGTGTTCGGCCGGGTGCGTGCCATGCTCGACGAAGCGGGCAAGACAATCGAAGCGGCTGGCCCCTCCATCCCTGTCGAGATTCAGGGCCTGTCTGATGTGCCGCGCGCAGGCGAAGACATGATGGTGCTGCCGGACGAGCGCAAGGCGCGTGAAATCGCCCTGTTCCGTCAAGGCAAGTTCCGCGACGTGCAACTGGCCAAGAAACAGGCGGCCAAGATGGAATCGATGTTCGACCAGATGGGCCAGGGCGAAGTGCAGCATCTGCCCATCATCCTCAAGGCCGACATGCAGGGCTCCTACGAAGGTCTGGCGCACGCGCTGGGCAAGCTGTCTACCGACGAAGTCAAGGTCAACATCATCCACAGCGGTGTGGGTGCGATCACCGAATCCGACGTCAACCTCGCAGTCGCCTCCAAAGCGGTGCTGATTGGCTTCAACGTGCGGGCTGATGCGTCGGCCCGCAAGCTGGCCGAGACCAACGGCGTGGATCTGCGCTACTACAACATCATCTACGAAGCCGTGGACGAGGTGAAATCCGCGCTCTCCGGCATGCTGGCGCCCGAGAAGAAGGAAACGGTCATCGGCACCGTCGAAGTCCGCCAGGTCTTCGTCATTTCCAAGGTTGGCACCATTGCGGGTTGCTACGTGCTGGACGGCGTGATCAAGCGCAACGCCGGCGTACGTCTGATCCGCAACAACGTCGTCATCCATCAGGGCGAGCTCGACTCTTTGAAGCGCTTCAAGGACGACGTCAAGGAAGTCAAATCCAATCTGGAGTGCGGCCTCTCGCTCAAGAATTACAACGACATTCAGGAAGGCGACCAGCTGGAAGTGTTTGAAGTCGTGGAAGTGGCGCGCTCGCTGTAATGCCGAAGGATTTTCCGCGCGCCCGCCGCGTCGCCGACCAGATCCAGCGTGAACTGCCGGAGTTGATCCGGCAGGAAGTGAAGGATCCGCGCGTCGGCATGCTGACCATCACCGAGGTGGAGGTCAACCGAGACATGGAGTTTGCCAAGGTCTTCTTCACCACACTGGGCGGTCAGGCCGAGCATGATGCCTGCCTGCAGGGTCTGCAGCGTGCCAGCGGTTTCCTGCGTTCGCAGCTGTCACACCGCATGCAGTTGCGCGTGGTGCCCAAGCTCAGCTTCGTCTACGACAAATCGGTCGAATACGGCATGGCGCTCACCCAGCTCATCGAAACGGCTGTCGCCGAAGACGCCAAACACCCAAAAGACGAGTGAAGCCCGCCCGTCAGCCCATCGACGGCGTGCTGCTGCTGAACAAGCCGGTCGGCATCACCTCCAACGCTGCATTGCAAAAAGCCAAGTGGTTGCTCAACGCCAGAAAGGCCGGGCATACCGGCACGCTGGATCCGTTTGCCGATGGCCTGCTGCCCCTTTGTTTCGGCGAAGCCACCAAGTTTTCAGCCTATCTGCTCGAAGCAGACAAGCACTACCGTGCTGTCATGCAGCTCGGCGTCACCACCACGACCGGCGACCCTGAAGGCGAAATACTCGACACTCGCGAAGTCCATGTCAGCCATGACGACATCCTTGCCGTGCTGCCCCGATTCAAGGGAGAAATCGAGCAGATTCCGCCCATGCATTCAGCACTCAAACACCAGGGCCGGCCACTCTACGAATATGCACGCGCCGGGATCGAAATCGACCGGCCGCCGCGCAAGGTCACCATCCGCTCACTGGAACTGGTTGCATGCGACCCGCCGCGCGTGGTGCTGGATGTGCAATGCACGGCCGGCACCTATATCCGTACGCTGGCGCAGGACATCGGCGCGGCGCTGGGTTGCGGTGCCCACCTCACTGCACTGACGCGAACCGCTGCGGGCGGATTCAGCCTGGAACAGGCCCATACGCTGGCTGATCTGGAGGCGCTCGAGGCCGATCAGCGCCAATCCTGGCTGCAACCGGTGGATTGCCTGGTTGCACATCTCCCCCTCTTGCAGCTGGATGAAGCCGATACCACGGCCCTGTGTCAGGGCCGCAGCATAAATTATTCAGGACCCCATGCAGGGCTGATGCGCATGTA
>JANJUT010000146.1 GCA_024710445.1 Thiobacillus sp. | reverse complement strand
GCAGTTCGACCGAGATGGCCTTGCCTTCGTAGAACACGACTTCGCAGGGCATGCCGTCCTCGAGATACTTGAGGGCGTCTTCCATGAATTCCGCTTCGATCTCGTACTGGTTGTAGTCGGCATCCATGAACACATACAGTGGATCGGCGAAGTAAGAATAGGTGCAATCCTTGCGATCCAGCGACACCACTTCGAATTTATCGTCAGCGCGATAAACCGTTTCGGTGCCGGAACCATTGAGCAGGTTCTTGAGTTTCATCTTGACGACGGATGAGTTGCGGCCCGATTTCGAGAATTCAGCCTTCACGACCACCATTGGGTCTTGGCCGATCATCACGACGTTGCCGGCGCGGAGTTCCTGTGCGGTTTTCATGGGTGTATCCTGCTGCGAGAGCGCTAAGAGGTTGAGAAAGCTCGCTATTTTAGCGTATTTTCCGCAAATTCCACCAGCTTCCCGGTCAGTTTTCCCGCCAGCCTGAGGTGATCAGGCCACACGCCAGCGTGCGACTCGATTGCGCCTTGCTGCGCCCGCCATTCGGCCCAGCAGACGGCCATATCCGGGCCCGGCATGCCATTCCAGACCTGCCACATGTGCTTTACCGCCTGTGCGGCGGTTGCATCCATTGGGGCCGTGTAGTGCGCCAGTAGCGCATTGAGCTTGTCCCAGTGCGCCTGCCCGGCCTGCGGATACGCCTGCCACACCAATGGATGCGACGCCCACTGTGCCCGCACGCAGGAATCCTCGCCGCGTACGAAGTTCAGATCGCACGCCCAGAGCAGGTGGTCGTATGTATCCTGATCGGAGAACGGCAACACCTGTAGCCGCAACGCGCCACGCTGATGCACGTCGCCTGCCGCCAGCGTGTGGACATCCAGCCATGCAACCAGTTGCGGAATCACCCGGCCCTCGGGCACCAGACACGTCATGGCATGCGCGTCGCCCGCCCAGGCATCGAGCAAACCCGGCAGCGCAGGGTTTTCATAGGCAAAGAGCGACACCCGCAACTCGTCCGCCTGCGGGGCGTTCAGCCCAAACCCGCGCCAATAGTCCGTCACCCCCGATTTGAGAAAAGCTGTGCGCTGGTCATCAAAATCGGCTTCAACCAGCAAGCCGCCCGTGTCCGGGGTGTAACCAGGAAAAAAGAAATATTTGGTCAGCGGCAAACGCGGATGAGGCGACGGCAAGCCGTGATGCCCGGCCACCCAGGGTTCAGCACTCAGGTATTCGAGATTGATCCAGACCGGCCGTGGCGACTGTTCGCTCATCGCCGTCAGATAGCTTTCCGGCAGGGCACAGCCAAACGCCTCGACCACCACCTGCGCCGGTTCAACCAGACTGAATGGCGTGCGCCACGCGCAGATCACCACGCCTTCGCAAATTTGCTGATCCGCATTCACATCGACGGCAGGCCAGATGCGCTGAAACGCCCGCAGATCATCCACCCACAGGCGCGCGGCGAGGTCATGCTCCCGCACCAGTCCGCGCGCCAGACGCCAGGCGATACCGATGTCACCAAAGTTATCAATGACGTTGCAGAAGATGTCCCAGGATTTTTGCATAGCGCGCATGCTACCGCATCACTTCGCCCCGCCGGGTGGCCATCGCCGCAATGCCGGGCACCAACCCCCGGGCATAAAACACGCGCGTTTCGCACCATTCCATTTGAAATAAAAACCACAATCCAGCCAAGACCCTTGTTTTCAACCGGTTTTTACTTGTAAAAATTCATGCACGGTAGTAAAAAGCAAAAAGTTTGGTTTCAAGAACCTATTGGTTTGGCATTACCAAGGAGAACACCGGGTAGCGCGCTTGAACTCAGATCGGCGGCAATAAAAACCAGGCCGCCCAGTCTTCCACCAGTGCAATTGTGTTTATCGCGGTTAGCTTGAGTGGTTGTATTTTTTTGGTCCGCCCAGGAGGAAGTATTAAATGGCAACAGGTACAGTCAAGTGGTTCAGCGACGCCAAGGGTTTTGGCTTCATTACCCCAGATAACGGCGGCGAAGATGTGTTCGCACATTTTTCCGCCATCCAGAGCAACGGTTTCAAGACCTTGAAGGAAGGCCAGAAAGTGTCTTTCGAAGAAACCCAGGGTCCAAAGGGAAAACAGGCTTCCAACATCCAGCCGCTGGCTTGAACAGTTGGATTGGAACTAAAAAGCCCCGCTGAAGCGGGGCTTTTTTACGGCCATGTTTCAAAAGCCAGTCTTACATCTTGGCAACCATGGCCTCGGCAAATTTCGAGCACTTAACCTCGGTTGCCCCGTCCATCAAGCGTGCAAAATCGTAGGTCACTGTCTTGTCGGCAATCGCTTTTTCCATGCTGGCAATAATGAGGTCGGCTGCTTCGATCCAGCCCAGGTGACGCAGCATCATTTCTGCCGACAGGATCAGCGAACCGGGATTGACGTAATCCTTGCCCGCGTACTTGGGAGCCGTGCCATGGGTGGCCTCGAACATGGCCACGGTGTCGGACAGGTTGGCACCGGGCGCGATGCCGATGCCGCCCACTTCCGCCGCCAGCGCGTCGGACACATAGTCGCCATTCAGATTCAGCGTGGCGATGACGTCGTATTCGTCCGGACGCAGCAGGATCTGCTGCAGGAAGGCATCGGCGATCACGTCCTTGATAACGATGCCGTTCGGCAGTTCCATCCACGGGCCTTCGCCGATCAGCTTGGCGCCGAACTCGCGCGCGGCGAGCTCGTAGCCCCACTTCTTGAAGCCGCCTTCGGTAAACTTCATGATGTTGCCCTTATGCACCAGCGTCACTGATTTGCGCTTGTT
>JANJUT010000144.1 GCA_024710445.1 Thiobacillus sp. | reverse complement strand
TAGCTATCGAACAGCACCTTGCCCAGGCGCTCGACGATCACCTGCCGGGCTTCATCATTGCTGATCTTCTGCCGGGCTTGCTCGACCAGTTCATCCTTCTTGGTCTCGGTGGACTTGATCGCCGCCTTCAGCGTCTTGGCTTCGTCTTCCAGCGCCTTGTGGGCGGCCAGCTTGGCCTCGGCGCGCTCGGCCGTGGTCTTGGCTTGTTGGCCCAAGAACATCGCTTGCTCGATTGCGGGGGCGATGGCTGATGCGTGGCCAACCGCGGCCGCCAGGCCGAGCACACGCTGGCCGTTGGCGAATTGGGCTTCCTTGGCGGTGAAGCCGTCGGCGCAATGGTGCCCTTTGTCGGTGCCCTTGGGCAGCTTGCCGGCGGCCTTGATCTCAACGAACAGGTCGGCTGCAGCCCCCTTCAGGGTCTTGAGCTGCGCCTTCCACTCGGCGGTGCTTTCCTTGAGCTCTTCCTTGAGCGCCTTGACCTCTTCGGCGGGCAGCACGCCCGTCTCGTCGGTGTCCTCAAAGTCTTCCTCGCCGGCGGCGGCGAACAGGGCCTCCAATTCGGCCAGGCGGCTGTGCTGTTGCTCCAGTTCAGCCAGCACCTCGGGGAACTGGCTCTGCAGAATGTCTTCATCCGGAATCAGTTCCGGCCCCCAACCGCTGGCGGCAATGGACTTGAAGTCGGACGCCAGCAAATTGTAGTAGTTGGCGAAAGCGCCGCGCACCTGGTAGCGGTTGAGCAGATGCTGGCCGGCAAAGGTGCGTTCGATACTGTCCAATAGCGTGGCACGGACGGCGTAGACGTTGCGTCCAGTGGCATGCTGATTGGCGGCATCTGGCGCCAGCGCCTCGATGATGGGCAGATGCTGCTGCCACCAGGCTTGCAGATCGTCCATGAACTGCGCCTGGCGGTCAGTGACGCCAGGATGGATATTGACGTGCTCTGCAATGGCGCGCTTGTCCTGCAGCGCTGCCGAGAAATCGGCGTAGTGAATGCCATGCTCGGCAGCGGAGCGGGCCACAAAACAGCTGTCGCGCAGCCCGAGGTAGTTCTTCCAGAAGTGCTGCAGCGCATCGATCTCGCTCATCGGCACGCCACCGTGCAGGTGGGCGCGCACGTCGTGCGGCTCGGGCGGCGGGGCGTTATCGACGTAGCGCCGGATGTTGCAGTTGTAGTCCTCGCCCTTGATTTCGCTCACCGGCACACGGCGGGCGTAGGCCGGAATGTCTCGCCCGGCGCGGTAGGCATGGACGATCTTGTCGATGTCCTCGGGGCGCAGATGGTTCTGCGCCTTGCCTTCACGGTATTCACGGTCGGCGTTGATGAACAGCACGTGACCGCGCTCGGCTGCCCCCGCTTTGTTGAGCACCAGGATGCAGGCCGGGATGCCCGTGCCGTAGAACAAGTTGCTGGGCAGGCCGATGACGGCTTCGAGGCAGCCCTTGTCGATGAAGTACTGGCGCGCCTCGCGTTCTTCGCCGCCCCGGAACAGAACGCCGTGCGGCATGACCGTGGCCAGGCGGCCATCGGCCTTGAGCACGGCGAGCATGTGCTGTACGAACATCAGGTCGGCCTTCTTGCCTTTTTCCGGCATCCACACCGGGAAACGACCAGGGTGCTTGATTTCCTTCTTGATGTAGTTCTGGCTGAACGGCGGGTTGGCCAGCACGCGGTCGAAGCGCATGAGATTGCCGTCTTCGGCCTGATGCTGCGGTTCGCGCAGGGTGTCTTGCTGGGCGATGACGGCGTGCGAAATGCCGTGCAGCAGCATGTTCATCTTGCAGATAGACCAGGTGGTGCCCATCTTTTCCTGCCCGAAGAGCGGCAAATTTGAAGCATCGGCACCGCACTCGCGCAGGTAGTCGCGGGCCTGAATCAACATGCCGCCGGAACCCACGGTCGGGTCGTACACCGTCATGTTTTCCTTGGGATCGCAGATTTCGACGCAGACGCGTACCACTTCGGCGGGGGTGTAGAACTCGCCGGCTTTCTTGCCGGCGGAATCGGCGAAATGCTTGATCAGCCACTCGTAGGCGGCACCGAGTAGATCCGGGAACTCGAAGTCGTCGTCCTTGAGGGGAATCTTCTCGAAGTTCTGGATGAAGTTGACCAGGGTGTCGTCATCGAGCGTGTTCTGGCCGATTTTCTTGTTGAAGTTGATGTGCTTGAGCACGTCCTGCGAGGCTTCGGGGTTAGCTTCCTCCAGGGCCTCCAGGGCCTTGTTGAGCATGGTGCCGACGTTTTCCTTGATGTGCTTGAGCGCAGGGTGGCTCACCGTCTCGACATCGCCGTCCTTGTCGGTCTTGCACTCGGTCCAGGCTTCATTCCAGCGAGCGCGCTCAGGCACGAAGAAGTACTTGCCGGAGTACTGATCTTCATCGTCGAGCAATGCCGAAATATCGGCGTCGCTGAGACCATCGGCCTTGCCCTGGCGCTTGATCTCCTCACGGCGCTGATCGAACAGATCGCTGGCGCGCTTGAGGAAAAGCATGCCGAAAATGTATTCCTTGTACTCGCTGGCATCCATGTTGCCGCGCAGATCGTCGCAGGCAGTGAGCAGCAGGCTTTCTAAGCGGGCAAGAGTAAGTTTGGCGCTAGACATCGATTCCGTTGTTCCTTTTTATTGATCAGTGGGCCACTGATTCTTATTCAACCCAGCACCACCAAGAATTCCGTTGCCAGGGCGGTTGGCCGGGTTTCGCGCACAGCCTTGCTGAGCGAAACCAGTCCGTAACCTTCCATCATTCGCAAGGTGCGCGACAGATTAGGCACCTGCCTTCCTGACAATGCGGCCAGTTCGGTCAGTGTCTTAGGCTTGGCGTCCCGAATGATGCGCAACAACGCCTGGTTATCCTCTGACAGTACAGCCGCCATCGTTGCCATCGACGGAAACCAGACCGTCGGATTGTGCTTGCCCCTGGCCGCTGTTTCGGGGTCGCCTGGGCGGCGGATTCCGACAACGCAACGCTTCATATTTATGACATCTGATCCGGGTGATTTCAGCTCGATAGTGTATCAGTGTGGCACAAGTGCAGCCAGCGTCCTGATGATAAGCAATGATCGTAAATAGCTTGGCTTCCGGATCGGACAGCGCGTTCATGGGGGCGTCGTCAATCACCTCCCGGAGTCCACGTTGAACGCCAAACCAACCACCCGCGACGCCGACCTCGCCCGTACCGCCGCCATCCACGCCAAGCTGGAGCGGCTGCGGCAACTCGCCGACGACCACTTCGGTCACGACCCCGATGCCATCCATTGGGGCCACGTCGGCGACCTCGGGCGAGTGGATGCTGGGCTGGATGAATTGCTGGCGATCTTCGGCGGCGACGGTGAGTGACGACGTCCATCAACCACCAGCTCGAGTTCGACAGTTACGCTCGCAAGTCCTTGTTTTCGCTAGAGCGCACTTTCAAAAATGCCACTACAACAGCGCCAACTGCTCCGGCGTCGCTGGTTTTGCGATTCCTAAGGCATGAAGCACCTCGTTCTGCTCCGTGC
>JANJUT010000044.1 GCA_024710445.1 Thiobacillus sp. | reverse complement strand
TCGCATAGGCACCCACGATGACAAACAGCAGCAGGCTCGGCAGCAGCCCCGCGATGAACAGGTCGCCGATATTGACCTGCGCGACCACACCGTACAGCAGCACGGCCAGGCTGGGCGGCAGCAACAGTCCCATCGAGCCGCCCGCTGTCACCAGCCCAAGCGAGAATCTCTCGGGGTAGCGCGATTGCTTCAGCATGGGGAACAACAAGCCACCCAAGGCCAGGATGGTGACCCCGGAAGCCCCGGAGAAGGCGGTAAAGACCATGCACGTGGCCATCGTCACCCCGGCCATGCCCGCCGGCATCCAGCCCAGCAGCGCGTTGAAAAAACGCACCAGCCGTTGTGGCGCGCCGCCCTGGCCCAGGGTGGCGCCCGCCAGCACGAACAGCGGAATCGCGACCAGATTCGGCGATGCGGCCAACCGCGCGAACTCGACCATCAACAGCGCGGGATCGAGTTGGGCCTCATGGGTGGCCGTCAGCGCAGCCGCACCCATCACCACAAAAAGTGGCATGCCCACCAAGGCAAGAGCAATCAGGAGAAGCGGGGTCACGGGGTCTCGCTCTGGTTAGCCAGAATGGCGCGCAACACAAAGTGAAGCACCAGCAAGCCAAACGCCAGCGGCAGGATCAGGCCCATCCAGGCCAGCCAGATCGTATCCGCCGACTGGTACTGCCATTCATCTTTCCAGTAGTCCCACGCCGCACCGGTGAGCAGTGCGCAGACGCCCGCAGCGGCCAGATTGAACGGCAGTACAGTCCATTTTTTCCACAGTGGGCGTGACCCCAGGCTGGCAGGATCGAGGTGCAGGTGTCGCTGCGCGGCCACGGCCAGTGCCGCACCAGGCAGGGCCACCCACAGCACCAGTTGCCGCAGTATCAGGTCGCCTCCTGGCAGGGTTGCATTGAATAGATTGCGGCCAACGATATCGGCCACCGACAGCGCCAACATGGCGGCGAATGCCAGCAGTGCCGCCCCAAGCTCGATCCGGGTGAGGGATTTTTCAAGCCAGCGGAACGCGCGCAGCATACCCACCTTAACGCACGCGGCTACGATAACCGGCAAGCGCTGCATCCACCTTCTGGTTCAGTTCGGCATGCAGGTACGATTTGGCTTCCAGCGCATCGACCGCTTTACGCGACAACCTGACCTGCTCGCCCATGCTGACCTTTTGCAGCCCCTGCATGGGCTGCGTGCCTTTCTCCAGCACGGCGAGGGCTTTCATGTCGTCACGCCGGGTATCGGCAATCAATTTCTCGGAAAGCGGGCCACCCGTGCTTTTCAGCAAGGCCTGCAGGTCAGGGGGCAAACTAGCGAAATATTTGGTCGACACCACCACGGCCCCGATCCCGGTCGCCATCGGCTGCGTGCTCATATAGGGCGTCTTGCCCGCCCACTGCAGGGCAATGCTGGCGAGCGGCGTGCTGACAACAGTATCCACCAGCCCGGTTGAAAGCCCGGTGTAGACCTCGGTAATCGGCAGGGCCACGGATGACCAGCCGTTTGCATTGAAGAAGGCATCGATGAAGCGATCCCCCTGCCATTGCCAGATGCGGCGACGTGAGAACTCATCCAGACTGGCCAGCGGTTTGCTCGAGAAAAAATGGATATTGCCCACTTCCATCCATGCGATCAGTTCATATTGGTTGTTGCGAAACCCGGTATCGATCACAGGCTGGATCCTGGCCCGAACCGCATCAATCTCACCGTGATCGCGAAACAGAAAAGGCGTTTCGAGAATGCGGGCGGGCGGAAAGATTTCCCCGATCCCATGACCCGATAGTGCGGCCCCCTGCAACTGGCCAAAGCGAATCTTGCGCAGCATGTCCGGCTCATCTCCGGAGATGCCACCGGGATAAAACTTGACGGTCAACCTGCCCTGGCTTTTTGTTGCCAGTTCACGCCCCCAGGCATCGAAGGCTTTCATCCAGGTCGAGCCCTGCGGCGCCAGTGTGGCGAATTTAAGAACGTAAACGTCGGCTGCGTAAATGGCCCCACTGGCGCATAGACACAGTGTCGCAAAAAAGGCTTTCAGCACGGGGGGGCAGCTCAGTTTCAAAACAATTCCTCCTCTTGGGCCAGCAGTGCGGCGGCCTTTTGCTTGGCCAGCGTATTAGCGAAGTTGAGATCGGGATCGGATTTTGCACTATCGGGCGTGTTCACCACCTTGGTCAGCGCCGAATGAAACGCAGCACGGTCTCCCATTTGCCGCGCCAGATACCTGGCACGATACACGTCCACCAGCAGCATTTTATGCTGGCCGATCTCGGCAGCGCGATCGAAATGCTTCGCCGAGCGTATGAAATCCCCACCGAACATGGGCGCGCGGCTGCCGTAATACACGCCAAAAAACACATGCGCGCTGCCGTAATAGTAGGTTTCGTCGAGCGCCAATGCCCGATGCATCAAGGCTTCGACACGAGGCAATTCGGAAAGCCGTTCCGGATCGTCGAGATTGAGTTCGATCCACTTGGCCCAGGCCGATGCCGTCCAGAACAGGGCGGGTACAGCCCGCGCATCGAGTTTTTCCAGAGCCGGGGCCAGCGTGGCCACCCCGCCATTCAGAACGTCCGGCCCAACACCCGCTGCGGCAAGCGCCATCTCGGCGTGATCCAGTGCGCGCCGATACAGTTTAGCCGCGCGATCCGGGGCCTGATCTTCCACAAAACTCATCGCATAGCCATACACACCCATCGCTGCCTGGATGCGATAGGCAGTATTGCCCGGATCAGCCAGCAGCAAGGCTTCGATCATCTTGATATTGGCCGGCATGCTTGCCCGCGCCAGTTCAAGATCGGTTTCACGATTCATGGCGGTGACGCCATGATCGATCAGCGGTGCGGCGCCACGCGCCACGAGTTGGCCGGTCGAACAGCCGACCAGCAGCGTGCTCGAGATCAACAGGGTGGCAAGCGTCGGCAAAGTGCGCAGAGGCATGAAGATTCCTTGTTACTGGTAGGTTTGTGTGGGCATCGTAGCATCGCGCAGTATAAACATTGCAGATTCCGTGCATATCGCAACGGGACTTTACAATCGTCACCCCTCTCACGATATGGTGCACGGCACGCATCGGGGACAGCTTTGGCATAATGCGGACTTTACTCAACAGCGACTACACACGGTGTCCGATACTCAACGTGGCTGGCTTTCCCGTCCACCCGCCCTGCCCCGCTCACTGCGTCGCTGGCTTTGCGACAGTGGATCGCTGACGCGGCGACTGAAAGCACGTTGTACCCGCTTCAGCGTCTCCCCGCTGACCACCGGTTTGGCACGTGCGAATGCTGACGAGACAGCGTTGCTCGGCTTGTCAGGCCGTCAACTTGCCTATGTGCGCGATGTCACGCTGCGATGCGATGACCAGGTGGTCGTGTTTGCGCATAGCGTATTGACCCGCAAAAGTTTGCGCGGCGCCTGGAATGGCATTACCCATCTGGGCAGCCGCCCTCTGGGCGAGGCCCTGTTCAACAACCCGCGTATCCGGCGGCAAGCGCTGGCCTATCGCAAACTCAGGCCGCACCACCCCTTGTTCAGGCGCATCAATCTTCACCTGCCACAGACCGAATGCTGCCTGTGGGCACGCCGTTCGGTATTCTGTCTGGCCGGGCATCCACTTCTGGTTACCGAAGTATTCCTGCCGTCGATCACCCCACTATGACCCTGACCGAACGCCTCACCCACTACGAGAAGCTGATGCGGCTCGACAAGCCAATCGGCATTCTGCTGCTGCTGTGGCCCACGCTATGGGGGCAATGGCTGGCCAGCCATGGCCGCCCGGACTGGCTGATACTGTGGATCTTCGTCATGGGGGTGGTGCTGATGCGCTCGGCTGGCTGCGTCATCAACGACTATGCTGACCGTGATTTCGACAAGCATGTGGCGCGTACGCGCGAACGCCCGCTGGCCGCCGGCAGGGTCTCGCCGAAAGAAGCGCTGTTGTTGGCGGCGGGACTCTCGGTGCTTGCGTTTCTGCTGATCCTGCCACTGAACAATCTGGTCATCGGGCTGTCTGTGGTCGCGCTGTTTCTGGCAGCCAGCTACCCTTTCACGAAACGGTTTTTTGCCATTCCGCAGGCCTATCTTGGCATTGCATTCGGCTTTGGCATTCCGATGAGCTACGCTGCGCTGTGGGGCGAGGTCCCGCTGGAAGCCTGGGTACTGCTGCTGGCCAACACCTTCTGGGCCATCGCCTACGATACGCAATACGCCATGGTCGATCGCGAAGACGACCTCAAGATTGGCATCAAGACCTCAGCCATCACCTTCGGCAAACATGACCTCACCGCCATCGCGCTGTGTTATGCCGCGACACTGGGCCTG
>JANJUT010000141.1 GCA_024710445.1 Thiobacillus sp. | reverse complement strand
ATATTCAGATCGGCCAAGCGCGTCGGATTGTCGAGCTTGGCCAACAAAGCAGGAGCTATCTCGCGAAAGCAGACCGCCTTGCTGTAATTGGCCTCTATCGTCTTGCGGTGGGTGGCGGCGAAATTGCTGCTCATGTCCACCTCGACCTCGCTGATCAGTTGATCGCGCTTGCCCTTGCTGGTCACCGGCACCGTCAGCCATTGCGCACCCCGAGCTGTTTTGATCTGGTTGCGTTGCTGCCAGGAACGCCGCGCAAACTGAACCGAATCCAGGAAGATAAAAACATCAACTGCCTGCATCAGTCCAAAGTAGCCGCTCCAGGGCAGATAAGTCGGCTGCATGATTGCAACCCGAGTCATTCCGCCACCGCCAGACCTATGCCCTCGAAGCCGTAGTTGTTGCCGTTGTAGAACATGAAATGCCGGCCATCGTATTTGACGACAGCAGCGTATTCGATCATCTCGCTATCAAAACCGGATGTGCCCACGTCGATTCCAACTAACTCGTCACGCCGTTCCCAAGTCACCCCATCGATGGATTCCGCGTAGCCCAGACGATAGGTCTCGCCTTTATATGCAAACCACATTTTCCAGACCCCCTCTTCGAAAAGGACAAAGGGCCGCGCCAAGGCATTTTCCGATGCGTTCTTGAAGTCTATGCAAACATGTCCATCTCGTCGCCAGACCTTACCGTCATCGGAACGTGCCAGCTTGATGTTGTAGCGCGGCAGATCCTTGTGCACCCAACCGCAGCCAGAAACGTAGTACATCCGAAATTCGCCGTCCGCCTTGACTACGAATGGTGCGGTGTTGAGGAAGGGATCGGTTGGGCAACGTTCTATGATTGGGGCACGCGACCAGCGTGCAAAGGTCTGGCCACCGTCATGGCTTAACGCAAGCCCGCCGAAGAGGTGCATGCGCACCGTCGAACCAGGGTTCCAGCCGATATAGTAAAGCGCCTTTTCACCATTACCCAGGTCGAGCAGACAGGACGGTGTAACACCGTTGTCATCAAAGCAACCGAGATCTCCGGGCAGCAGGATTGGACAGTTGCTATGCGCTATGACGCGAAAAGGCGAATTGAGATCAACGTCTGCCCAGGTGATGTGGGACTGGTTTTTGTCGCTGCGGCCCGAATAGTAGATCCGGAACACCCCATCACCAAGATCCTCCGGTGTTGGAATCATCGCATGGGTACGTGACCACCATTTATCACGCTGAGGCTCAATGAAAAGACCGGTTTTTATCCAACGCATCTTGTTTAGCTATTTTCAGAGTTTGAAATACGATTTCTTGAGTACCTTTGCTCTGCGATCAGTCTCATCATAGATCTCGGTAGAGGTGGTCAAAGCAACGGAGCCGTCCAGCATATCTCGAGCGACATCGGCACCCATGCCAACAAAGCAATCCTTGCCGACGGTGCAGAAATCCCTGAGGGTGGCGTTCACGCCGATAAAACTGCGCTCACCTATCCTGCAATGGCCCGATATCACGGCATGCGATGCGATGTAAGCATGGTCCTCGATCTGTGTGCCGTGGCCGAGGTGGTTGCCTGACCAGATCATCACGTTGTTACCGATGCGCACGCCGGGCTGGATGGTCTGGTTCTCGAGGATGAAGCAATTGTCCCCGATCGAGAGATCGGACCAGGTCACCGACTTGCTGCAAACATAGGAGGCGAGGCGGTAACCGGCCGCCTTGGCCTGCTCGTATTTCTCTTGACGCAGGCGATTGAGGCGCGCATAGGAGAGCGCCACATGCATCTCGAACTGTGCCGGCGGAAAGCGCTTGGCGACCTCGCTGTAAGGCACCAGCGGCAGGCCATGTACATGCTCGTCCACGGCAAAGGCATCGTCCACGGTAAAGGCGGCAATACGATAGTCGCTGTCGTTCTCGAAATAGAACTTCGCGAGCTCGGCGATTTCCGCAGAACCGAAGATGATAAGCGGCTTGGTCATGGGCGAAGTATCAACGGCACAGTGCAATCAGAAAATCAAGTGGAAGCTTGATCAGCTTTTCCGTCACGCGGCCGGTCTCGGCCGTTTCAAACACCTGCTCGCAGTAGTGCTGCAGATAGCGCTCGTTGTCGCAGAAAAAGAACTCCTCGCCGTTGCGGAAATCGAAATCCCGGACGCGGTAGCGGTGTTTGCCGAGCACCTCGGCACGCCGGTAAATATCGTGTTCGGGGCCGACAGTAGAGATATAAAGGCCGCCACCCGGCTTGAGCACGCGGCGAAATTCGCGCAGTGCCGCCATAAAATTCTCCTCCGTGCCTTCGTAATGCAACGTGTTGACTGAAAGCAGCAGATCGAAGTGAGCGTCGGGATAAGGCAGGGCGCGGTTGGAGCCAGCCTGGATCGTGGTCTTGTAACCGCGTTCATCCATGATTTCCTGGACCGTTGCCGCCATTTCCGGATGCAGGTCCACGCCATGGCATTCGCAGCCGATGTCGGCGAATGGCACGAGATTGTTGGCAAAGCCGCAACCCACGTCCAGCACGCGCCAGGAAGGCTGCGGCTTGAATGGCGTCTTGAGGTAATCGCTGCCGCCGAAAAGTATCTTCAGCATGACTTCGTTCGGCCACTTGGGATATTTGCGCTCTGTCTTCTCGCGCTGAATTTCCTTGTTCCACTCATCGGTGGCGTGGTTTGCGTTCTGGCTCACTTTTATTTGCTCCCGAAAGAAATCACATCCCAGGTCAGCGGCTGATCCTTGTCAACAGCACGCGTCAGCACGGCGCCGACAACAGTCGCGGCGTAACGTGCGCGCAGTCCGACGGCCGGGCGCCTGATCAAAACATCGGCCTGGGTGATGGTCTCGCCCTTGGCCATGGCACGCGCCAGATAAATGCCATCGCGGCGACCGAGCTCGCGCTCCTTGGGCAGCATTTCCTTGTTGGCCGAACCGAGCGCCTCATGCGCCTCATGGATAGCGGAGACATAGGCCTTGAGCTCGCCGGGTTCAAGCGCGTAGAAGTGATCGGGGCCTTCAGCCTTGCGATCGAGCGTAAAGTGTTTCTCGAACACCGTGGCGCCCAGACCAACCGCAGCTATTGCTGCCACTTGGCCCAAGGTGTGATCGGAGAAGCCGACCGGACACTTGAAGCGCTCGGCCAGCGATTGAATCACGCGTAGATTGACCAGTTCGTTCGGCAGCGGATACATGGCGCCACATTGCAGCAGCACGATGTCTTTATTGCCGACGCCGACACAAATGTTCACGGCCTCTTCGACATCGACCATATCGCACATGCCGGTCGAGATGATGACGGGCTTGCCGGTGGACGCCACATGGTGGAGGAACTGCAAATTAGCCGTCTCGGATGAGGCGACTTTGTGCGCCGGAATCTTAACCGCTTCGAGTACCGATACTGATTGCAGATCGAAGGCAGAGGCCATGAAGTGCAAGCCGGCCTTGCGAGTGTATTCGTCCAGCAGCGGTACCCAGTCGGCATCGAGCTCGATCGACTTGAAGATGTCGTAGAGGCCGTCGCGATTGGGGTAGAGAACGTCCGCACAGAACAACTGAAATTTGACCGCATTGGCACCGGACTCGGCCGCCACATCGATCAGCTTGCGTGCCTTGTCGAGACTCTTGTCAAAATTCGATCCAATCTCGGCGATGACATAGGGTTTGGCATTTCCGCCAACCGGGGTTCCACCGATCAGCAATTCGTTCTTCAGCAAGATAACTCCTTCTTTATTTCCGTAAACAAACGCCGACTGCCCTGGCCATCCACCAGCATTCTGCCGGCCGTTGCCAGACGCTGACGCAGCGTTACATCATCCAGCAGGCGTTCGGTTTCCTTCGCCACCGTTTCAGCCGCAATCCCCACGCCCATGTCGATGGCCGTCCCCGTGGCGGCAAAGGGCCGATTCACCCCATCGTGAAACGCGTCGATGGAGAACAGCAATGCCGGTGTAGCACTTGCCGCCAATTCATACTTGGTCAAACCACTCGCGCTGATGGCCAGATCGCACCACAGCATTTCCTCAAGCAGGCTGCGCGGCGCATCCGCCAGCCGCACCGCATGGTGT
>JANJUT010000029.1 GCA_024710445.1 Thiobacillus sp. | reverse complement strand
GGTGCGACGGCTGGCCGTGATTGCCGCCAAACAGCAGGGGGCGGCCAACGAGCAGGCCCTGGCCCGCATTGGCGAAGGTGCCGTTGCCGTCATTCTCACCAAGCTCGACGAGGCACCGCAGCCGGGTGCGGCACTCGATGGCCTGATCCGGCATCGTCTGCCGCTGGCGTATATCAGCGGTGGTCAACGCGTACCGGAAGACCTCCACGTGCCCAATGCGACTTACCTCATCGACCGCGCACTCAAAGGGGGACAGCTAGCCACCCCGTATGCGCTGGATGCCGAGGATTGGCCGCTGTTTGCCGGTATGGAAGCGGAGCGTGCGGAACATCAACGCACCCACAAGCATCCTGACGGAGATAAAGCCATGCACAGCCTGAAGCACCCTAACGGGTATAAAGGCATGAATGCCGGCTGATCAGGCGGCGGGACTCAGGCGCCGGCGAGCCGGGCAGCCATTGCGCTGCATGTATTGTTTTCTTGATTCCGCCGGCCACATATTTCAATTGGCGCAGGCGCTTCACCAACGGGGGGAGACGGTACTGCTGGTCGATACCGGTGGACGCTTGTTCGGTCATTGCTCGACGCGCAGCCTGTTCGACTGGAAACAGCAACTTGAACGCGGGCAATTGCAGACCTTGCCCCTGGCGCCGGGTCAGGGTTGGTATGCGCCCGGTGTCAGCGCAGCAGAACCTGCCCTGCGCAACGCAGCACAAGCTTACGACCTGGTGGTGTTTGACATGGAACGGCTCGCGAACGAACTGGCATTGATGCCGGGTTCGATCCAGACCGTGATCGTGGAGGTTCATGCCACAGAGGAGTCGAAGCTGCGCGCCTACAGGCTGATCAAGACCCTGGCCCATTCCCGCACGGTTTTTGGCGTGGGCCTGATGGGGGATCCGGCCGCCTGCGAACAGGTTCGAGTGGCCGGTCAGCATTTTCTTGAACCCTCCCTTGCACAGGCCATTTATAACCTTGCACAAGAAGGTGATGCATTTGCTGCGCTTGCCGTTAGAATGTGCGCTGAGGAGGCGAGCCTGACGACTCGTTACAAAACAGGACAAACCTGAAACATGGTCGGTAAACAATCGTCGCAAGACGAACAAGTCACGAAATATGCGCCGCTGGTCAAGCGCATTGCGTATCACATGATGGCGCGTCTGCCCGCCAGCGTAGAAGTTGACGATCTCATCCAGGTCGGCCTGATCGGACTGATGGATGCGGTTGGACGCTTCGACGGCACCCAGGGCGCCCAGTTCGAATCCTATGCGACCCAGCGCATACGCGGCGCCATGCTCGACGAGCTGCGTGAAGCGGACTGGCTTCCCCGCCATGTCCGTCAAAAATCGCGACAAATCGAGTCGGCGATCAATCGACTGGAACAGCGCAACGGCAAGTCCCCCACTGAGCAGGAAATTTCCGCCGAACTGGACATGCCGATCGAACAATATCAATCCATGCTGGGCGATGTGAAATGCTCCCAGCTGTTGTATTACGAAGATTTTTCGGACGAGGACAGCGCCAGTTTTCTTGAGCGCTACCTGGTTGATGGCAGCAACGATCCACTCGCAGTACTGGAAGACGGAGGCTTTCGTGACAGTCTGGTGAGTGCGATTCACCATTTGCCGGAACGCGAGCGCAGCATGATGGGCATGTACTACGAACAGGACATGAACCTGAAGGAAATCGGTCTGGTTCTGGGCGTCTCAGAATCGCGCGTCTGCCAGCTGCATTCCCAGGCCGTAGCCCGTCTGCGCGCCCAGCTCAAAATCTGGAAAAACTGAAGCGGCACGGCGGCGCAGGCCAAGGCAGGGCGGATTGCTCATAAATCCGCGATAATGGACGCTTGTTTATCCAACCTGCATCTGTCCTCATGAGCCAAGCCGACCTCAAGAAAAAAGCCCTCGATTACCACCGCCTGCCCAAGCCGGGCAAGCTCTCGGTTGAATCTTCCAAACCCTGTTCCACCCAGTCCGATCTGTCTCTGGCCTACACGCCCGGTGTGGCCCAGCCGGTGCTGGAAATCGCCAGGAATCCCAAGACGGCTTACGACTACACCAACAAGGGCAACCTGGTTGCCGTGATCACCGACGGCACCGCCATACTTGGATTGGGCAACCGGGGTCCGCTTGCCGCCAAACCGGTGATGGAAGGCAAAGCCGTGCTGTTCAAGCAGTTTGCCGGCATCGATGTGTTCGATATCGAAGTCTCCGCCAAAACACCGCAGGAATTCATCAAGGTGGTCGAGGCCATCGCGCCGACGTTTGGCGGCATCAACCTCGAAGATATTGCCGCACCGCATTGTTTCGAAATCGAAGCGGCACTGCGCAAAAAGCTGGATATCCCGGTATTTCACGACGACCAGCACGGCACCGCCGTCATCATCTGTGCCGGCTTGATCAATGCCTTGCACGTGCAGGGCAAGACGCTGGAAACGGCGAAGATTGTCTGTCTGGGCGCAGGGGCGGCCGGCATCGCCTCGATGAATCTGCTGGTGGCAATGGGTGCCAAAAAGGGCAACATTCTTTTCGTGGACTCAAAGGGCGTGGTCCACAAGGAACGCACCGACCTCAACAGCTTCAAGAAAGCGTTTGCGCGCAAGACCAAGTTGCGCACGCTGGCCGATGCGATGGCGGGCGCGGATGTGTTTGTCGGCGTGTCAGGTGCCAACCTGGTGAGTCCGGCGATGGTGAAAAGCATGGCCGACAAGCCCGTGGTGTTTGCTCTCGCCAATCCCAATCCGGAAATCCTGCCGGAAAAAGCCAGGGCTGCGCGCAGCGACCTCATCATGGCAACCGGACGCTCGGACTACCCGAACCAGGTCAACAACGTACTGGGCTTTCCCTTCATCTTCCGTGGCGCGCTCGACGCACGCGCCAGGGAAATCACCCAGGACATGCTGATTGCAGCCGTACGTGCCTTGGCCGAACTCGCACGCGAGCGGGTTCCCGCATCCGTCCTGAAAGCCTATAAGCTGAAAAGCCTGAAATTCGGGCCGGACTACATCCTGCCCAAGCCATTTGATCCGCGTTTGCTCGATCGGGTGCCGTCGGCGGTGGCAGCGGCCGCAAAAAAAGGCATGAAAGCAGTGAGCAGGAAAACGGCTAAAACGGTAGCGCGCAAGGCAACCACACCTGTTCGCCGTCGCTGAGCCTTTACTCAGGTTTTTGACTATCTAGTGAAATCAAACTCGCGACCCGTTTATCTCGATCCGTTCCGCATTCACTTGCCGCTGGCTGGCTGGGTGTCGATTCTGCATCGGGTATCGGGCGCACTGTTGTTTTTTGCTTTTCCGCTGGGCGTGTGGGCCTTGTCGGTTTCACTGTCAGATGAAGCCGGTTTTCAGCGCGTGCTTGACTGGATGGCGCATCCGCTGAACAAGTTGGGTGTGCTGCTGCTGGTTTGGGCGTTTGTGCATCACCTGTTGGCGGGGGTGCGGCACCTGGCCCTGGATATGCACTGGGGCGTGGAGCGACACCAGAGCCGCCAGACCAGCATGCTGGTGATGCTGCTGGCTGCGATGATTACCCTGCTTGCCGCCTGGAGTTTGTTCGCATGAAGACGGCGACGGGATCACATACCGGGACAGGAAGCTGGTTGCTGCAACGCGCGACGGCAATCGTGCTGGCACTGAGCCTGCCCGGACTAGTGCTGGTTTTCCTGATGGCCTCGCCTCTCGACTTTGCCGGCTGGCAGGCGCTGTTTGCGCCGTTGTGGAATCGCGTGCTGATGCTGCTGGCCGGAACGGCACTGGCGCTGCATGCCTGGGTGGGAATGCGCGACATTTTCATGGACTATGTTCACCCGGTGGGATTGCGCCTGTCGCTGGTTCTGCTGGTCATCCTGACGCTGGCGGGCAGCGTGGTGTGGCTGGCCACGATTCTGTTTGGCGCAGGCACGTGGAGCGGCGCATGAACACGCGCCGCTTTGACGCACTCATCGTCGGCGGCGGTGGAGCCGGCCTGCGTGCGGCACTGCAGCTGGCGCGTTCCGACTACAAGGTCGCGGTGGTGTCCAAGGTGTTTCCCACGCGGTCGCACACCGTCTCGGCACAGGGCGGCATTACCGCCGCGCTCGCCAACGTCGACGACGACCGCTGGGAATGGCACATGTACGACACGGTCAAGGGCGGCGACTGGCTGGGCGACCAGGACGCGATCGAATTCATGTGCCGCGAAGCCGCACACGCCGTATATGAACTCGAGCACATGGGCTTGCCGTTTTCGCGGCTCGACAACGGCAGGATTTATCAGCGTCCGTTCGGCGGCCAGTCGAAAAACTTCGGCGGCGAGCAGGCCACGCGCACCTGTGCCGCTGCCGACCGCACCGGCCATGCGCTGTTGCACACCTTGTACCAGCAGAATATCAAGCACCGCACCCAGTTCTTCGACGAATACTTTGCACTCGATCTGGTACGCGATGCCGAGGGCTACTGTCTCGGCATCACCGCCATGAGCATCGAAACCGGCGAACCGCTGCTGATCGAGGCGCGCACCACCTTGCTCGCCACTGGCGGGGCAGGACGGGTGTTCGGCAACAGCAGCAATGCCATGATCAATACCGGCGACGGACTCGGCATGGTGCTGCGTGCCGGGCTACCGTTGCAGGACATGGAGTTCTGGCAGTTTCACCCCACCGGCATCGCCGGCGTGGGCTGCCTGATTACCGAAGGCGTGCGCGGCGAAGGCGGCTATCTGCTCAACCGGAACGGCGAGCGCTTCATGGAGCGCTACGCGCCGCACGTGAAGGATCTGGCGGGGCGCGATGTGGTGGCGCGTGCGATTGCCATTGAAATCGCCGAAGGCCGTGGCTGCGGTCCGCGTGGAGACCATGTGGACCTCAAGCTCGACCATCTGGGCGAGAAGCTGATTGCCGAAAAACTCCCGGGCATTCGCGACCTGTCGATTCGATTTGCCGGCGTCGATCCGGTCCAGGCGCCGATCCCCGTCGCGCCCACGGCGCACTACATGATGGGCGGCATCCCCACCAATCTGCAGGGTCAGGTG
>JANJUT010000027.1 GCA_024710445.1 Thiobacillus sp. | reverse complement strand
GCCGTCCAAGTTCGCCGACTACAACTCCAGGGATTTCCGCGAAGGCGGCTTTCGCGTGGTGCCGCCGGCGGCCGCGCGCCGCGGTTCCTTCATCGCCAGGAACGTGGTGCTGATGCCCTCCTACGTCAACATCGGCGCCTCCGTCGATGAAGGCGCCATGGTCGACACCGGGGCCACCGTCGGCTCCTGCGCCCAGATCGGCAAGAACGTCCATCTCTCCGGCGGCGTCGGCATCGGCGGCGTGCTCGAGCCGATCCAGGCCAACCCCACCATCATCGGCGACAACTGCTTTATCGGCGCGCGCTCCGAAGTGGTCGAGGGCGTGATCGTCGAAGATAACGCGGTGATCTCGATGGGCGTATACATCGGCCAGTCGACCAAGATCTATGACCGTGAAACCGGCGAAGTCACCTACGGCCGCATCCCGGCCGGCTCGGTCGTGGTCTCCGGCAACCTGCCGTCCAGGGATGGCAGCTACAGCCTGTATTGCGCGGTGATCGTGAAAAAGGTCGATGAAAAGACCCGCTCCAAGGTCGGCATCAACGAACTTTTGCGCGGAATCTGAGCCCATCCTGTCATTCTGGACAAAGGAAACTGCCATGAAACGCACACTTGTCGTCGTTGCACTGCTCGCCGCCAGCCTGCTCGGCTGTCAGGAAAACCCGGTGTCCGGCCGCAAGCAGCTGGTGCTGGTGTCCGAAGAGCAGGCGCAGGCGTCGTCGGCCCAAGCCTATACACAAACGCTGAGTGAAGCGCAGAAGAAAGGCAAGCTCAGCACCGATGCGGCGCTGAACGCCCGCGTCAAGCGCATCACCGACAAACTGATCGTGCAGGCGGGCGGCATGTACGCGCCGAGCCGCAGCTGGAAATGGTCGGTCGCGGTGATCGACGAACCCACGCTCAATGCCTGGTGCATGCCCGGCGGCAAGATGGCGATCTACACCGGCATCATCGACAAGCTGAAACTCTCCGACGATGAAATCGCCCAGATCATGGGCCATGAAATCGCCCATGCACTGCTCGGCCATGGCCGCGAGCGCATGTCGCGCGCCATGGCGATGCAGGGCGGCATGGTGCTGGGTTCCATTGTTGCCGGGCAGGATCTCTCGGCATTGGGGCCGGTGGCCGATATTGCGCTGACCCTGCCCAACAGCCGCACCGGTGAATCCGAGGCCGATCGCTACGGCATCGAACTCGCCGCCCGCGCCGGCTTCGATCCGCATGCCGCAGTCCGCCTGTGGGAAAAGATGAGCGCCGCCAGCGGCAACGGCCCGCCGCAGTTTCTCAGCACCCACCCTTCGCCGGATAACCGCATCCAGGCATTGAACGCACTGGTACCGCAGATGATGCCGATTTACGAGAAGTCACGTTGATGAACACGCACCCCATGCCGAGCCCCGACGAAAAACTGGCCAGCCTCAAAACCCTGAGCCATGTGATCTATGCTGTCTACGCGTTGTCGCTGTTTTCCGGTGTCCCCGCCATCGTCGGCATCGTGCTGAATTACCTCAAACTCGAAGATGCCAGAGGCACCTGGCTGGAAAGCCATTTTCGCTGGCAGATCCGTACCTTCTGGTTTGCGGTGTTGTGGACCCTCCTCGGATGGATCACCCTGATCGCGCTGGTGGGCTGGGTGGTGCTGGGCGTGACCTATGTCTGGGTGATCTACCGTATCGCCAAGGGCTGGCTCAATCTCAACGACGGCAAGCCGATGCCGCTTCCAGCCTGAGCTGCGCTCAAGAAGTGGCTTGAAAAGGCCGAAAACAGGCTAGACTGCAAAAGTCGAGCCAGGTTGGCTGCGCCCGCCGGCTTCAATCCAGAGAGGCATAAAAATGAATATCCGTACCGTTTCACTGGCACTGGGCTGCGCTGTTTTGCTGGCAGGCTGCGCCACCAAGGATTACGTCAACGAGCAGATCGGCAGCCTGAACAAACGCATGGACGGTGAAATGAGCCAGATCACCGCCCAGCACCAAAGCCTGGATGGCCGCGTCAACAACCAGCAAACCGTGATCAATGATCTGTCGCGCACCGCACAGGACGCCCTCGACCGCGCCAATGCCGCAGGCAAGCTGGCAGAAGGCAAGTTCCTCTACGAAACCGCCCTGTCCGGCACTGTTGCGTTCAAACCTGACCAGAGCGTGCTCTCGGCCGATGCGGAAAAAATGCTCGACGACTTTGCCGCCAAGCTCAAGGCCGACAACAAGAATGTCTATATCGAGATCCAGGGCCACACCGACAGCATCGGCACCGCCGCCGCCAACCTCGCGCTCGGCCAGGCTCGCGCCGAAGCCGTGCGCCGCCATCTGGCCATGAGCGGCCGGATTGCCCTGCATCGCATGAACGTGATTTCCTATGGCGAATCCGCTCCGGTTGCCAGCAACATGTATAAAGCCGGCCGCGCTCAAAACCGCCGCGTTGCGCTGGTGGTGCTGCAGTAAGCAGACACTGCAACCCCAAAAAAACCCGGTAGAAGCCGGGTTTTTTATTGGTGAGCCCTGCCTTCACGCAGGGCTCACGCGCTGATGCGCACCTCGGTCCCCTCCTTCACCAGATCGAACAGTTCCGCCACATCGGCGTTTTTCATGCGAATGCAGCCGTGTGATGCCGGGGTGCCGAGCTTGTGCTCTTCGTTGGTGCCGTGGATGTAGATATAGCGATTATGCGTATCCACCGTGCCGCCCTGGTTCTTGCCAGGCTCCAGGCCTTCCAGCCACAGAATGCGGGTGAGTATCCAGTCACGGCCGGGATACTCGGCGTCCAGTTCGGGCGTCCAGACTTCGCCCGTGGGCTGACGTGACTTGAAAGCCGAACACAGCGGCGCAAAGGCACCGATTTTTTCGGCGATGCGGTGCCGCCCGCGTGGCGTGCAATAGCTGCCGTTTTCCTCGCCCGCTCCGTTGGCCGCAGTGGAAACGGGATACTGGCGAATCAGCATGTCGCCATCCGGATACGGCTCCCACAGATACAACTGCTGCAGCCGCATATCCACGTCGATCACCAGATCGCTCATTGCACCGCCTCCTTTCGCTGCTGACGCCGCGCCTCGAAAAACCCCGAGATCATCGCCGCGCATTCGTCTGCCAGCACTCCGCCCGCAATCTCGCAATGATGATTGAGCCGTGGCTCGGCAAACACGTCCATGATGCTACCGTGCGCGCCGGTTTTGTACTCGCGCGCACCGTAGACCACTCGCGCCACCCGCGCATGCAGGATCGCCCCCGCGCACATCACGCACGGCTCCATCGTTACATAGAGCGTGCAGTTCACCAGCCGGTAGTTCGCCACCCGTGCCGCCGCATCGCGCAGCGCCATCACCTCGGCGTGCGCCGTGGGATCGTGGCTGGAAATCGGCTGGTTGAATCCGCGGCCGACGACCTCGCCGCCGCATACCACCAGCGCCCCCACCGGCACCTCGCCCGCTTCCCGGCCCTGTTGGGCCAGTTCCAGTGCGGCGCGCATGTAATCTTTATCTGTCATCACATATCCAGCGGGCTTGTCACTCCGCGTCCGCCTTTATTCAACACATGGGTATAGATCATCGTTGTCGCCACATCCTTGTGGCCCAGCAGTTCCTGCACTGTCCGGATATCGTAACCCGCCTGCAGCAGATGCGTGGCAAAGGAGTGCCGCAACACATGCGGCGTCACCTGCTTGTGAATACCCGCTGCCCGTGACGCCTCGCGCACGGCACGTTGCACACTGGTTTCATAGACATGATGCCGCCGCTCGACACCGGATCGCGGATCAACCGAGCGCACCGGCGAAGGGAAAACGAACTGCCAGCCCCATGACCTGGCTGCATTGGGATATTTCACGGCAAGCGCGTCGGGAAGATAAACTGCCCCAAAACCCGCTTCGAGATCGCGCTCATGCAGCGCACGCACCTTCACCAGATGTGCCGTCAGCGGCAGAATCAGATTCTCCGGTAACACAGTCACCCGGTCCTTGTTACCCTTGCCCTCGCGCACGATGATCTCGCGGCGGCTGAATTCCACATCCTTGATGCGCAACCGCAATCCCTCAAGCAAGCGCATGCCGGTTCCATACAACAGCCCGGTGATCAAACCCATCGTTCCAGACATCTCGTTCAACAGCGCGCGCGCCTCAACCTGAGTCAGCACCACCGGCAGGCGCTTCGCCGACTTGGCAACAACAATCTCATCCAGCCAGGGCAACTCGACCTTCAGCACCTCACGATACAAAAACAACAGCGCAGACTTGGCCTGGTTTTGTGTTGAAGCCGAAACCTGTCGGTCCACCGCCAGGTGCGAAAGAAAATCCCTGATCTCTGTCGCCCCCATTTCTACTGGATGGCGCTTGTGATGAAACAGAATGAAACGCCGCGCCCAGTCGATATACGACTGCTCGGTACGCAGGCTGTAATGGCGCAACCTGATTTCTGCGCGCACCCGGTCGAGCAGCTTGGGGGAATCCTGAGAAACAGCCTTAACTTCCATCCG
>JANJUT010000015.1 GCA_024710445.1 Thiobacillus sp. | reverse complement strand
AAAACCGCGACCATCCAGGTCGGCGGTGAGGATGCCTTCACCATCGCCAAGCAGGCCGATGGCAGCGTCACGGTTACCGGTCTCGGCGCCTATGCGCACGAAGGAACCGATACGCTCACCAACATCGAGGAAATCCAGATCGATGCCTTCGGCCACGAGCGTCTAAACTTCCAGCTGGCCGAATACCAATCCGACAACACCCTGACCGGCGGCCTGTTTACCGGCACGATCGACGCATCCGGCGTGACGGGCACGGATTACCTGAGTATCGTCGGCGACAGCGCCGACAACACCATCATCGGTTCCGCCGGCCGCAACTGGATCGATGCGCGGGCAGGCGATGACAGCATCGATGGCGGCGCTGGCGCCGATACCACGTGGTACTCGCTGCAGGTCGATGCGGAACTGGCCGTGGTCGAGGTCGGCGGTGGCGTCTTCGAGATTCGTACCGTCGATACAACGCCGACGACCTTGTACTCCATCGCCACCGCGCCGAGCGGCGTCACCACGGTCACCAACGTGGCGAGCGGCGAGGTCGATACGCTCGCCAATGTCGAAACCTTCCGGTTCTCGAATTGGTACTGGGTGGATGGCGTGGCGGCACGAAACCAGGAGTTGACCATCCAGCCGACGACGAGCGCGGTCGTTCAGGGATGGAACAAGGAACTCTATGTCGCCGCCGGGTCCTGGGACATCGCCGATGCGTTCTTCGCCTTCGGGGATTACACGGTGCAGTCGAGCGATTATTTGCAGGTCTACGACGACTCACGCGACACGACCATCATCGGCTCGGCTGCCCGCGACAACCTGTCCTGGAGCGGTGGCAACGATAGTTTCGACGGCGGCGACGGCATGGATTCCGCATGGCTGTATTCGGGCCTGCAGTATCAGAGCGGTATCGTCTTCGTGAGCGGAGAAAACGGGGCAACCCAGATTCTGGACGGCACCAACTTGCTGGCAACCTTGAGCACGCCGGACGAGAATGGACGCGTTGTCTTGAGTGGTCAAGGTCATGTTCTCACGCTGAGTAACGTCGAAAGCATCGGGTTCCATGCCTATGCGAACGGTCGTGGCGGCAAGGACTACAGCCTGAACCTGATTGCCGGAGCCGACGGCAATACCCTCTATGTCGGCGGAGGCGCCGTCGCGGTGAGCGCTTATCTGCCCAATCTTGGCAGTAGCGATTGGGTCAGCATACAGGACGACATTCGCGCCGCGACGATTACCGGCTCGGTGGCGCGCGACAATCTAAGCTGGCGCGGCGGCAACGATAGTTTCGATGGCGGCGCCGGCATGGATTCCGCGCGGCTGTATTCGAGCCTGCAGTTTCAGAGCAGTATCGCCCTCGCAACCGGCATGGCGGGCGAGACCTTGGTCAAGGATGGGGATTTCACGCTGATGACCATCAGCGCGCCGTCGGACACCGGCGTCACGACCGTGAATTACCAGGGCGATACGCTGACGCTGTCCAACGTCGAAAGCTTCGAGTTTTACGCCTATCCCGCCACGGGCAGCAGTGGCCAGAATTTCAGCCTGAATCTGGGCACTTGGTTCGATGGGGGCAGCCACAGCCTCTATGTCGCGGGCGATGTGAGCGTTAGCCCGGAGATAATCACGGATTACAACGAACACTCGTGGGTGTCTGTCCAGGACGATATGCGCGCCTCGACCGTCACTGGCTCGATCGGTAATGAAACGCTCTATTGGCATGGCGGCGACGATGTATTCCTTGGCGGCGCCGGCAGCGACAGCGTCAATATCTGGAACTCGGTTGCCGTTACCGGAGCTGTTTCCATCGAAAGTAGCGGTGCCGATACCTTGGTCAAGGATGGCGACAACGTGATCATCACCATCAAGGCGGCGGATATCAATGGTTACATCGATGTGCTCTACAAGGGCGATACCCTCCGCACCAAAGACGTGGAGAGCTTTAGCGTCTATACATATGTTCAAAACAACGACAGTGCTCCGCATTACAGTTTCGGTCTGAACCTGGCCGACGGCAGCGTCAATTACAGCAGCGCTTCCATCAATGCGAGTACCGACATCGACGCGGGGGCGCTGCTCGGCGCCACCGTCGTGGGTAGCGTTTCTATTTGGGACAGGAACGACGATGCCGCTTCCAATACTTTCATCGGCAGCAACTTGTCGGATACCTTCACATGGGATGGGGGCAACGATACCTTCAATGGCGGCGCCGGTTCGGACCGCGTAAGTTTCTGGGACAATGCCTATCAAGACCTGACGGCATCGGCGGTGGACGGCAGCAGCTTCGACTTGACCTCCGGCGCCGCCACGGTGGCGACCGTGACCCAAAACAGCGGGAATATCACGGTCGATTGGCAGGGGTATACCCTGACCCTGGTGGGTGTGGAAACGCTGCAAGCGAATGGGGTTTCGATTGATCTGACCACGATCTTCGGCTGATTCCCGCCATGCTTGCGTCCCCCGGCCCCCTTCCGGGCGCCGGGGATTTTTTTGGTTGAAAACCATGCACGCAAAGGAAATTGGGGAGTTGCTGCGGCAGGCTGCGAGCCTTCAAGCGAAGGGGCAGCCGTCGGCCGCTGTGGCGGCGTGTCGCCGTGCGTTGTTTTTGGATCAACGCCAGGGCGCTGCCCATCGTCTTTTGGGGCAGGCCCTGCTGGATCTGAAACGTCTGGACGAGGCTGTTGCCGCCTATCAAAAAGCGGCGGAGCTGCAAGCCGACGATGCCCAGGTTCATTTTGAATTGGGGTATGCCTGCCGGCAGGCCGGCGATATTCCGGCGGCGGCGCAGGCCACCGCGCGCGCCCTGGCCTTGCGTCCCGACTTTCGCGCGGCCGCGCTCGCCCATGCCGAAGTTTCACCCGCATGGCTGCAACCGAGCGTGGGGCGGCGTGTGCTGCTGCGCCGCGGCGGTGAGGCCGACGCCGACTTTCTCCAGACATGCTTTCAGAATCGCGATTTCGTGGCGCGCTATAACCGTTTCGCGCCGCGCCAGCGCACGGCACGAGAGCTGGCGGTCATGCTTAAGCAGGATGCACGGCGACATCCTTGCCAAACCCGTTCGCTCGGCTGGGTGATATGCCGCCAAGGCGATGGCAGGCCGGTGGGATTGGCCAGTCTGTCGAGCATTCAATTCGCACACCGGCGCGCGGAGTTTCTCATCGGCATTCCCGATCCCGCCGATCGAACACCCGGCTGTGCGCTGGAGGCTACATTGCTCGCTTTCGATTTTGCCTTCAACCGCGTGAATCTGCACAAGCTGACCAATCTTGTGTATGCGGACAATCCCGAAGCGCAGGCCCAAAATCTAGCCGTCGGCTTTCGCGCCGAGGGGGTTTTGCATGAACATATCGCCGAGCCACAAGACGACATATTCATCGATCTATTCATGAATGGTCTCACCCAAGCGCATTTCCGTGAGAATAGACGCCTGGCCAGACTTTCGCTACGCCTGTTGGGGCGCGACATCACCGTGGCGGCGGTCCCCGTCGATGATCAAGCGAAGGTTTCGCCGAGGGGCCGCGATGGGCCCGGCGAGGTAGGTGCCGCCATTGAGTGACGCGCGTCTGCGCGACGGCAAGATTTGTCGTCCTTGAAGGGCGTGTTCGATAATGCGGTGTTTTCCATGTTGGAGATTAGAGAGGAATTCCGATGACAGAAAAGCAACAAGACGAAATTGAACTGCTAGTGAAGCGACAGGCAGCTCAACTGGCGGCGCTTCAGCAGCAACACAAGATGCAGCTTGAGAACATCCAGAAGCAGCATGAGGCCCAGCTGATGGGGATCAAGCGGCAGCACGAGGTGGAACGCCAAGCGATCGAGGCGCGGCAACAGGCACTGGCGCAAAAGCCCGCCATGGCGCACTGAGCAGTGGTTGCTGAATAGTTCCTCGGTGTTCGCGCAAATTTCCGGGAATGGGTAAGCCATGCTTCTGGCGTGAATGAAGAAGCTTGAAAACTCAGTTCGCCACGGCGCGCATGACAAAAGCCAAATGGCTTGTTGGGTGATCTTGGCAATGCCCTGAATACCCCATTTCCCCGCCATGTTGCTGTGTTCGCCGTGGTTCAAATGAGGTTTTTAGGATGAGCGGTTCCAACGTCCTCGTCACCGGCGCGAGCGGCTTCGTCGGCCGCGCTGTCTGCCATTGCCTGCTCGATGCGGGTTATGCGGTGCGCGCGCTGCATGGCCGCCGGCCCGCGCCGGCGGGCACGCAGTCGGTGCGGGGCGACCTCGTCGCTGCGCCGGACTGGCCGCGGCTGCTCGACGGCGTCGCGGCCGCGGTGCATCTGGCCGGCATGGCCCATGCGCCGCTCGGACGGGTGGCACGCGACGCGCTCTGGCGCGTCAATGTGGAGGCGACGGCGGACCTGGCCCGCGCGGCGGCCGCCGCCGGCGCGCGCCTGGTGTTCGTCAGCAGCGCGAAGGTGCTGGGCGCGACCGGACAT
>JANJUT010000255.1 GCA_024710445.1 Thiobacillus sp. | reverse complement strand
ACCGTGACGAAGCCAAAATCACCGTGGTCGGCGTGCCCGATCATCCCGGCATCGCCTATCAGATTCTCGGCCCGGTTGCCGACGCCAACATCGACGTCGACATGATCGTGCAGAACGTCGGCCACGCAAAAACCACTGACTTCACCTTCACCGTGCATCGCAACGATTTCGCCAAGGCCATGGACATCGTCAAGACGACGGCAGCCAGCATCGGTGCAAGCGAAGTCACCGGCGACGACAAGATCGCCAAGGTGTCCATCGTCGGCGTCGGAATGCGCTCGCATGTGGGCATTGCGCGCAAGATGTTCGAGACCCTGTCCAAGGAAAACATCAACCTGCAGATGATCTCCACCTCGGAAATCAAAATCTCCGTGGTGGTCGAAGACAAATACCTGGAACTCGCCGTACGCGCGCTGCATCAAGCCTTCGAACTCGATAAAGCCACGGTTTGAGGTGGCTTTCTGCCGCGCATTCCGATACAATTCGCGGCGGTTCGGAGACGTGGCCGAGAGGTTGAAGGTACTCCCCTGCTAAGGGAGCATGCGGGCTTAAACCTGCATCGAGGGTTCGAATCCCTCCGTCTCCGCCAAAACCAACGAGTTTGTGTCAATCACGCGAAATCTGCGTATAATGCGCAACCTCAAATGCGCCGGTAGCTCAGCTGGATAGAGTACTTGGCTACGAACCAAGGGGTCAGGAGTTCGAATCTCTTCCGGCGCACCAAAATACAAGGGGTTAGCTTAGGCTAGCCCCTTTTCCATTTGGCTTTGTGCCATAAACGTGCCGTGTTCCGGCACACTGGACTGAACACGGCGCAGTCCAGTTATAAGACGACATGAATTCTATGCGATACCGGAATTTCTGGCGTATTCAGGGAGCGCCGGGCGTGGATATTGACGCTGAGGGCTATCTACGCCACATTGCGGGTCAACTGAACGCAATGAGCCGAACCGGGTTTCCGGATGAATTGATGCCGAGTGATCGATGACCTCACGCTACGATACAAGCCAACTGACCGAAGGCCAGTTTGAACCGGGCTCTCGCGGCCGTGTGCTGAAGAATCTGCAGAGCATACGCGGCAAGCGTGCAATGGATGCGCTTGAGGCCACGAAGCTGTCAGAGGCGACGGATTGGGCGATACGCCACGTGACTGCCGACCAGCGCTTTACCGCTGCCGATATTTGCCTGTGGCACAAGCAATGGCTGGGCGAAGTGTACGAGTGGGCGGGCGAGTATCGGCAGGTGAATATCAGCAAGGGTGGGTTCCCGTTTGCCATGTCTGCCCAGGTGCCGCGCCTGATGCAGGAATTTGAGCGGGACGTGCTGGCACGCTACACGCCCTGCAGCTTCGATGATTCTGAAAAGGTGCTGGAGGCGCTGGCAGTCACGCATTGCGAGTTGGTGCTGATTCACCCCTTCCGCGAGGGGAACGGGCGTATTTCACGCCTGCTTGCCACGCTGATGGCGCTGCAGGCAGGGTTGCCGCTACTGAATTTCGGGGTCATCAAGGGCAAGCAGCGCAAGGCTTACTTTGCCGCGGTACAGGCGGGAATGGATCGGAACTACAGGCCGATGCAGGAAATTTTCAGGCGGGTGGTTCAGGCCAGCAATTAACGGGCTTTGGCTGGCGGCATGGCAGCAGAGGGAGGCAGCGCACGTTCCGCTGCTTTTTTCACGCCTTCGATTGCCATTGACGACAGCACATTGGCACGCAGGGCGCGCTCGTAGTCCTGCGCATTACGCAAATGGGGATTCTGCTGGAGCAAGGATTTCGAAGCCATGCCCACACTATATGGAACACGGCGCGATTATTCAACCGTCGCAAATGCTGCGCACTTGCAAGGCATGGTCACAGACTGGCACGGCCAGACTGCGGTAGTCATCCCCCTTGTGTCTCACCCACATTGGACAGCATGTGAGTGAGATTTGATGTGGTTGATATGTAAAAGTGGCAAGCGCTGTAAGTTTATGTTTTTAAATAAAAACAATTAGTTACAAGCTCCCCTGCGAACCAAGGGGTCAGGAGTTCGAATCTCTTCCGGCGCACCAAAATACAAGGGGTTAGCTTAGGCTAGCCCCTTTTCTTTTTGGCTTTGTTGCCGTAAACGTGCCGTGCTCTGGCACAGTCACCCTACCATCCGGATTGGAGAATGGGTTACATCGCCTCCCGCCAAAACACCAAGACCGACTCTGATGCAGTGGCTAGATGGCGATTGCCACCAATACACAGTGCCCACGCCGTCGGATACAATCTTGAAAAAAAAGAACAAGGGAGGAAGAAGAGCAATGAAAACCATTGTCATCGTAATGTTGGCTTGTGTGGCGTCACCGGCTTTTGCAGATGCGTATAGATGCAATGCAGGCGGCAAGACGATTTATCAAGATACGCCATGCCCGAATGCCAAGGTGATCGACAATTACAACAGCCTGGCGCCATCGAGCCTTGCGCAGATGAAGGCAATGGAGCGAGCGACAAAAGAACGAGCGCTTGCTGAACGTTTAAGCGCGACTCGCGCCACCGAAAGCACCAGCGTCACTTCTACCCAGACAACAGCAAGACCCAATCCTGCACCCAAGACGAACCGACCAGACAAGTACTACGATCGTCCTGACAGGTATAACAGCCGTTCTACTAGTAGCTCAACAACCATACAAAGACAGTGATTTCGCATTCATTGGCCCGATGTAATGGCCGATTGATTTGAGTATGTATCCATAACCCCCCGTGTTACTTGAACGGGGAAATCAAGAGGCGAATTGCGAAATAAAGTGATGAAAGACATCCTTGATAAACTTTCTTCGTACAATATTTTCAATTATTTGTTGCCAGGTGTTCTTTTTGCTGCCCTTGTTACGAACATATCCTCATACAGGATAATTCAGAATAATGTCGTGACTGGTGTATTTATTTATTACTTTCTAGGATTAGTTATAAGCCGAGTTGGCTCACTATTAGTGGAACCATTTCTAAAGAAAATTGGCTTTCTGAATTTCGCACGTTACGAAGATTTTGTTGCAGCCTCAGCACATGACCCGAAGATCGAGGTGTTATCCGAGGCCAACAATATGTACAGGACATTTTGCTCCCTGTTTCTTATGGTGGCAGTTGTCGTAGGCTACGATAATCTTTCGACTCAGTATCCAATACTTTCATCTCTTGGGCCGTACTTCTTACTCACCTTATTACTGGCGTTATTTTTGTTCTCATATCAAAAGCAAACCCGCTACATCACAAAGAGAGTGTTGATAAAAAAAACATAAGCTGTGACCGATCTGCATTTTTTGACATCGATGAGCCCTACAAGCGTAACTACGCGGCGGTACTTATTCTAATAATTGGGAGAGAGCATCTTGAAATGCGAAGTCGAATTTCTTGCTGTAGGTGAAGCAAGCCGTGCCGGTGATGCAATTGTCATCCGTTATGGTGAGATCGATAACTACAAGCTAATGGTTGTAGACGGCGGCACAGCATCGACTGGTGAGGATCTTGTGTCACATTTGAAGAAAGAGTTCGGGGAAGACGTATGCGTAGAACACGTCGTGCTAACTCACCCCGACGCCGACCATGCGTCGGGTTTGCGTGAGCTCTTTAAGGAAATACAAGTCGCCAATCTCTGGATGCATATCCCATGGATGCTTTCTGCAGACGCAATACATCTTTTTAAGAACAAAAACTGGACAGAAGAAGGCCTTGCAAAAGCGATCAAGGATGAATACCCCATTCTTGTTGAAATACTAGACTTGGCATGGGCGACGAATTGCGACGTACGGTATCCTTTTCAGGGTGTAGAAATTGGCCCATTCACAGTATTGTCGCCAAAGCAAAATACCTATTTACACCTACTGCCTCAGTTTGAGAAAACGCCAGATGCTGATCAGGAAGCTATCGAAGCCGCCAACCTATGGATAGGCAAGGAGGCTTCAAATCCTTTAGCAAAGTTTTTCGAGGCGCTTGTGGCTGAAGTCCAGAAGTGGATCGACGAAAGCTGGGCCAATGAACGTTTGAAGGATGGGGGATGCACGTCGGCCAGCAACGAAAGTAGTGTAGTGCTTTACGCTGATATCGGTGACGAACAGCGTCTATTGTTAACAGGTGACGCTGGCACAAACGCACTTTCGTGGGCGACTAACTATGCAAGAACGCGAGGTTTTACGCTTCAAGCTTTTAGTTTTGTGCAAATCCCACACCATGGTAGCCGTCGAAATATTGGGCCTACTATCTTGAATGAGCTTGTTGGTCCAATTCAGGCAGAAGGAACACAGAGATTTGCCGCATTTGTTTCTGCACCTAAGGACGACGCTAAACATCCACGAAAGATTGTGTTGAACGCCTTCACTAGGAGAGGCGGTAAGGTAATTCCAACTCAAGGTTCAAATAAGGTTCATTGGGGTGGTTTTCCGGCTCGACCAGGGTATAGCGTAGTGCAGGCAACACCGTTAAGCGCAACCGTAGAAGACTACGATTGATGAAATATTCACCTGCCGACAACGTCAGTCAGTGCCCGCCACTTCCCGTCGGGGATTCCATTACATAATCAGAACCAACAATTTCCAGTTACCTGATCTATCTGAACTGGTGAGCCAGTCAAGGAATTAATACAACCTCAGTCCAATGCCCGTTTTCATCTCTTCGGGCGCACCAAAATTCAAGAGGTTAGCTTAAGTTAGCCCCTTTTTCATTTTGTTTCCCTGCCCACAACAAGCTGGCCGCTTTCTATTATTCCGCCAATAGACTTACACTACGCGGTTGGCAAATCAGGCCACCGTGGCCTTCGGTGCTGTTTGCGGGGCACCGCCCGTTGACCAAATTAATACGAAACCAATAATTGCTTGAAAGCAGGATGGTATGCAGGATCACTATGAAAAACTGGGTATCTCGCCCGGTGCAACGGCGGACTTGATCAAGGCCGCGTATCGAAAAAAAGCCGCGCTCTACCATCCCGACAAGAACCAATCAGCGGATGCACCCTTACGATTCCGGGAAGTCCAGGAGGCGTATGAAGTGCTTACCGACACAGAGCGCCGCAAGGCTTACGACGATTACCGGCAACGCAGTCTGATCGAGGACCCTTTGCTTGTCGCACGGGAAATCTCGGGCAAATACATCCAGGACGTGTTGCGGTGAAAAGGTCGCGTTATTTTTCGGATATTTTCCAGAACTACGCTGCCGAGATCGACGATCTGGTGACGGACTCTGAAGGCAAGTCGGTGCTGCAAAAACGCCTGGGCGAGAAGCGGCGTGAGATGGATGCCATTCTGCCGATGATCGAATTCAGCCCGGAAATGGTATCCGTTGTGTTCTACGGGGCCTTTGGTTTCAAGTCCCTTGATGCCATGCAGCGGATCGTGCTGAGCGAACCGGGCGATGCCGATTTCCCTGAATGGGCGGTACTGGAAAACGAACTCACGGTGACCGAATGGGCAAAGCCGCTAATCGAAGCTTCATTGAAAGCTCAGGGGGGCGACCCCTTTCTCGTCACCACTGCCGCGCTGGAGTTCCTGCGCAGCAAGGATACAGTTTCAGTACCCGCCCCCGAATCCGAGACCGACAAAGACCGGAACGACGAAGCGGAAGAAGACAATGAGGATGAAATGGGCGATTTGAATGAGGCAGGCGCAGACTGGCTCGCCGAGCAGGGATTCGATCCGCTGGATCGTTAGGTACAACCATTCATCCAGGCACAACTATTCATAAAGAAGGACACGGCATGCATCCGGTTGTTTTGAAATCTTCACAGTTGATTCTTGCGGGCGATATCGCCGGGGCCGAGAACGCGCTGGTGGCCATTGCCGATCAGCATGGCGATCACGCATTGGTGAGCATCCTGGACGAGTTGCAGCCCAAGGACCTGCTTGCAGTCATGCGCGAGTTCGATTCATCGAAGGAATCGATCGTGAACATGCTGGTCACGCCTGAGCAGTTTGCCCGCTCGATCATTCTGGAAAGAAAATACGGCGACCGGACAAGCGAACGGCTTCGCGCCATGATCAATGCGGTCATACACCGCGATGCCGATACCGTGCATGAATACCTTGAGGCGATTGGCGACATAGAGGGCGGCAGCGAAACACTGGCCGACTACTTTGCCGACCATTACGACGAGGTGTTCAGCTTTGCCACGACCGGAAGCTTTGTTCCGCAACTCGATCCGGATTCAGACGCCAAGACCCACAATACCTGGCTCATGGAAAAAATCGAGGAAATCGATCACGGCCTGGCTTTCGGCAACTCCATCGAGAATTCACGCCCGCTTCTTTCCCGCTCGGAAGTCGCAGACGGCGACTGGATGGAAACCGCATGGATACTCCAATACGAATTGCCCGATGCTTTCGGGGACATGATGATCACGCTGCGCGATCGCGCGCAATCCATGCTGGAAATGGCGGATGCGGCCTCGATTCCTTCGCCCACAGATAGCGAAGCATCCGCAACCGACGAAGAAGAGTCTGCCATTTAATGTCGGGACGCATGACAAGCACGCTGACCTCACTTGCCACGGTCGACAATCGACCTTTTTTTGACAAGGCGCTGCAAGCCGGCGTCACGCAGGGAATCATCACCCCTGACCGGCTGCAAAGCCTGCAGGAGGAGTTTGCAAAGGGGATTGTCCAGATCGCCAACTTTTTTGGCACGGCCTATTTGCGGCCGGAACTCGAACTCGCGCTGCACCGCATGGTGAACCTGGTCAGCCTGCACCTCGAGGACCTGTCGGATGGCGACATCCAGGTCGCGGCGGCGTCCCTGAGAGACAAGACCTTGCTGTCGCATTCCAAGGCGGGCTCTGACATGCTCAAGCGGCTGCATGCGATGCCGGACAGCACGCTGATTTTTGGCAATCCGGTTTCAGTGGAAGCCCAGCGAGCCTATCTCGACGAGAAGACGGCATCAGACACCGCTTCGCTGGCTGAATACCGCTCAGCGCTTGTGATGCGCCTCGACAATCAGAACACGATTGATTTCGCGTTCTGGCTGGCCAGGAAAATGGGGGCTTCGCGCAACGACATCGACGATGCGGATTCACTGATTCGAAGCGCCATGCTGGTTTTCTTTGCCGATCCTGCTGAACTGAAAATCCCGACCCGCACTGAATTTGTCCGGCTGGTCAAAGCAGCCAAAAACACGAAAGCCAAGTTCAACGATGCGCGTCTGAAAAGCATGCTCAGGGAGGCGCCAACCGAATTCCAGCGCCTGGCGCAGCGTGCGATGGAACGTTTCATCGAAACGGACCTGCCCCGGATTCGGGTGCCATCCAATACGGCGGACAAGCTGCTGTATGGGGATTCCGGTGTCATGTATTTCGTCAGCGAAAGCCTGGACGACGATGTCAGGGAATATGACCGCCTGGTCGCCAGGGAATGGGACCGGGTGACGAAAGGCGAAGCGGATGACCCGGCAGTCATCGCCACGGTGCTGTTTTTCGTTGCCACAGGGCTGCCGCCCAAGGCCTCCATGCTCCTGCGGGAGGCCAAGGCGGTCATCCAGCATTTCCGGACCAGGGGCTTCGACTCGCAAGCCGTCATCCGGTTTATCGACGACCATGCGCCTGAAGCGATTCGGGAAGATTTGCAGAAAGCCTGGACAGATGATCTGAGCCGCGAAGCTGAAGAACAGCTGAATGACAACGACCCCAACTGGCCGGACACGCACATGGAGCGCGCCCTTGAATACGTGCGGAAGACGTGCGCGGTTACCTGGAAGCCACGTCGGCGCTGACAGCTCACCCTGCCGCCTATTAAGAGGGTCAGCTTGGGCTGGCCCTTTTTTATCGCGATAAGCCATGGCTATCCGGTGGGCCACTCCGGCCATGCAGCCATCTGATCAAAACCCCGCCAGCATCTTGCCGCCAGCGACACCTTGAGTGACGCTCATGAAACAAGCTGTCACACGCTGACGCAGCCGTGGCAACAACAGGAAACGTCGGGCCGGGATACTTCATCCGCTGCCAGGGAATCGAAGCCCTGGTGGCAGTCGCCATTTATCCATTCACGTATTAAAGGAGCAGTATCATGACCCAATCAAAATCCACCCTCGCAATCTTTGCCGCCATTATTGCCTTGGGCGCAACGCTCGATGCCCAGGCGCGTGGCCAGGGCGGTGGCATGGGCGGCGGCCAGATGGGCGGCCAGGGATCGGGGCAGATGGGCGCTCAGGGCAAAGGCCAGTCCGGCGGTCAAGGCATGAGCCATCAGCAAAACGCGGGGGGATCCGGCGACATGACGCGTGAGCGTACCCGGACACGCGACATGTCGCAGAGCGCCACGCCGGACATGCAGCAGGACATGGCCCAGCGCCGTGCCATGCGCCAGGAAAATCGCCAGACTCGGCAGATGGCGCCTGCAGACGGCGCAGTCACGACTCAATAAACCTGACAATTCGTGGCAGGCGGTGTGCCCATCTGCCTCAGCCTGCCGCGTTTCCATAAAAGGCCGCACTGACATGAACACCACGCATCGCCGCAACCCTGTTCCCGGAATGATCGCCTCGGTCTGCCTGACACTTGCAGCATACAGTGCCCACGCAGCCGAGCCGCTTGCCCTGCAACGGATCATGAAGGACCTCGGCAATCACATGCAGATCATCACCGACGGCATTTCCCGCGGCGACTGGGAACAAGTGGAAAAAACCGCGCCCCTGATCGCCGATCATCCGCAGCCACCGTTTTCCGAGAAAATGCGCATCCTGGGTTTCGTCGGCACCAGCATGGCCAAGTTCAAGGCCTATGACGGCGAGACCCACGATCAGGCCCTGGCAGTAGGCAAGGCGGCCAGGGCCAAGGACGGCCCGGGTGTCATCCTGGCATTCCAGAAGCTCCAGACCAGTTGTCACAACTGCCACAGCGAATTCCGCAAACCCTTCGTGGAGCATTTCCACGGCCGGAAAGAGGCCGCGCAGTGATCAATCAATATCCAGATAAACAGCACGGGGGTATTTATATGAACACGTCATCACCACAGCGCAGCATCGCTGTCTGGGGCATTTCCCTGCTCGCGGCCGGATTCGGCCTGCTGACCCTCAAGGAAGGCGGCACGATCCTGTTCGGCGACGAGGCAGCACGCGCGGCGGCAGGCAATTATGTGCCGTTCGTGCTGTGGTTCAATTTTCTGGCGGGCTTCGCTTATATCCTTGCCGGTGCCGGCCTATGGCTGCAGCAACGCTGGGGCGTATGGCTGTCTGCCGCCATCGCCACGGCAACTGCGCTCACATTTGCGGCTTTCGGGGTACACATCTATTCCGGTGGGGCCTTTGAGATTCGCACGGTAATCGCCATGAGCTTGCGGACGCTGATCTGGGTGGCGATCACGGCCATAGCCTGGCATGGACTGTGGCGCATGAAGCCGGCCATGCCTGCCAGAGACATGCGATGAAACGCAACGGGAGTTTCAGCACAGCATTCTGCATCGGACTGGCATTGGGAAGCAGCGTCAATGCAACATCGGCTCAGGTAACAGCTCCCTTTACTGACGGGTCCACAGCCCCGCTGATACAGGGCGCAGACCCACAATCCAGACCGGACTTTTCCGGCCAATGGATTTTCAATGCCAAGGCCAGCGATGATCCGCAGGAAAAGCTCAGGGAAGCCAAGAAGGCGATGCAGCAGGCCGGGGGCGGCGGACGCGGAATGGGCGGCGGTTCCGGTGGGCAGGGGCGCGGTGGCGGAAAAGGTGGCGGACACCAAGGCCGAGGATCTTCGGCTGGAATGGGTGGGCACAGCGAGATGTCCCCCGGGAAAATGCCTGAACTGACAGCCACGCCTGAAAGGCTCGACATCACCCATGAGGACCCGATGCTGCTGATCGCCGACGAAAATGATCAGCATCGGCGGATTTTCACCGATTTTCGCGGTGCCAGCGTTTCGGTCAGCAGCGGATTGCAGCAACGGGTGGCGGTTGCAGGCTGGGAGGCTGACACGCTGGTGGTCGAGACCACAATGGACGGGGGCACCCGGCTGACACAAAGCTACCGGATCGACGCCCAAACAGGCCAGCTCCTGATTTCTGCAGCAGCCAGGCTTGCGGAAAGGCAGCCCGTTTCATTTCGCCTGGTTTACGACCGGACGAAGCCCCAAACGGATACCGGAACACAATATAGCAATCCCCCATATGGCCCTGCACGCGTTACCCATGGGCACACGCCTGCGGGTAATTGAAAAAATCTGTAAAACACCCGGCCGCCCCCCCGCCATCCCGGCCGGAACCCTCTACCATTTCTCCCTGACCTTGCCTGCAAGGCCCGCCAGTTAAAGAAACCAGGCCTCACACCGTTAACACGGCTATCGAATTAATCTTTTCGGGGCTGCGAGCCGTGCTTGCCGTAGAGCTATCTTGAATACAGAAACACTGCTTCAGAACGCATCGGAGCCCCCCCCACCCGATGCAAGCGTTCAAAGCCCTGCCCCTGCCGGACCCGACACGCTGCTCGAATGCCTGCTCGTGGTGGTCCGCGCGCACGGCGGCACCCTGAGCAGTCAAGCCGCAATCGATGGATTGCCGCTGATCAACAACCGTCTCACCCCGTCTCTTTTCAAGCGCGCAGCCAAGCGTGCCGGGCTCACCAGCAGTGTCGTGCACAAGCCGCTGGACGCGTTAAACCCGGCTCTGTTCCCTGCCGTGCTGCTACTAAAAGGTGAAGAGGCCTGCGTGCTGCTGGGCTGGCAGGACGAAGGCAGGACCGCCCGCGTGATCTTCCCCGAACTGGACCAGGCCGAAGCCACGCTGCCGCGCGATGAACTCGCCGCCCGCTACGCCGGCCACACGATCCTGGCGCGTCCCGAGTTCCGTTTTGATGCACGCACCCCTGAAGTGGGCCGGGTCAAGCACCGGCACTGGTTCTGGGGAACGCTGGCCGACAACACGCGGCTGTATCGCGACGTGCTGCTGGCGGCATTCATGATCAATCTGTTCGCCATTGCCCTGCCCCTGTTCACCATGAACGTGTATGACCGCGTGGTGCCAAACCATGCGCTCGAAACGCTATGGATGCTGGCCATAGGTGTGGCGCTGGTGCTGGTGGCGGATCTGGTGCTGCGTACCATGCGCGGCTATTTTCTCGATCTGGCGGGGAGCCGGGTCGATGTCCGGCTATCGGCCTACATCATGGAACGCGTACTGGGCCTGCGGATGGAGAATCGTCCGGTATCAGCCGGTTCTTTCGCCGCCAATCTGCGTTCCTTCGAAACCATCCGGGATTTCATTACCTCGGCCACGGTCACCGCTTTCATCGACGTACCGTTTGCACTGATTTTCCTGGTAGTGATCGGCTGGATAGCCTGGCCGCTCATCCTGCCGATTCTGTTTGGCATGCTGCTGTTGATCGCCTACGCGCTGACGGTCCACAGCAAGATGCATGAGTTGTCTGAAACCACCTACCGCGCAGGCGCCATGCGCAATGCCACGCTGATTGAAAGCCTGGTGGGCCTGGAAGCCATCAAGGCGCTGGGCGCCGAGGGCGTGATGCAGCGCAGGTGGGAATCGAGCGCGAATTTCCTGTCACGCGTGGGCGCGCAATTGCGGCTTCTGTCGTCCTCCACGATCAACGTCGCGATGTGGGTCCAGCAGTTCATGAACATCGTCGTGGTCGTCGTGGGCGTCTACATGATCTCCGACAACAACCTGACCCTGGGCGGCCTGATTGCCTGCACCATGCTGGCCTCGCGGGCGATGGCGCCAATCAGCCAGGTGGCCGGCCTGCTCACGCAGTATCACAACGCAGCCACCGCGCTGAAATCGCTGGATGGCATTCTGGAGCAGCCTGTCGAGCGGCCTGAAGATTCGAGTTTCGTGACGCGCCAGCATTTCACCGGGGATATCGAATTCAAGGATGTGGATTTCAGCTACCCCGAGCAGGGTGTGGCTGCCCTGCGCAATGTCTCGCTGAAGATCCGCGCCGGTGAGCATATTGCCATCCTCGGACGCGTGGGTTCAGGCAAGACCACGCTGGAAAAACTGATTCTGGGCCTGTATCGCCCCACCTCCGGTGCGGTTCTGGTCGACGGCATCGACCTTCGCCAGCTCGATCCAGCCGAACTGCGCCGCAACATTGGTTATGTGCCGCAGGACGTGACCTTGTTCTATGGCAGCCTGCGCGACAACCTGACAATTGCTTCACCCATGGCGGACGATGCGGCGGTGCTGCGCGCCGCACAAGTGGGCGGCATCATCGAATTCGTCAACAGCCATCCCAAGGGATTCGACATGTCGGTAGGCGAGCGCGGCGAATCGCTTTCCGGTGGCCAGCGGCAGGCCGTGGCTATTGCCCGCGCCACCATCAACGATCCGCCTATTTTGCTGATGGACGAGCCTACCGGTTCGATGGATCACTCCAGCGAAGAAGAAATCAAAAAACGCCTGGGCACCTATACCATCGGCAAGACTTTGATCGTGGTCACCCATCGCACCTCGCTGCTCGACCTGGTGGATCGCATCATCGTGATCGACTCCGGCAAGGTCGTGGCCGATGGTCCCAAGGCGCAAGTGGTCGAGGCGCTGCGCCAGGGCCGGATCGGGAAAGCAGCATGAAGGCCGAATTCTTTTCCTTCATTTCACGGTTCGCCGAAAGCTCTGCCGGCTGGTCGAAGCACACCCGACCCGTGCTTGATCGTGCCTTTGCCAGATGGATTCCACCCCGCCCGGACGAAGCCCCCAACTGGGCAACCGATGCCGACTGGGCACGGATCGACCAGGAACCCCTGCGTGCACGCTATCTGCTGCGTTCAATAGGCATCGTTCTGCTCGTCTTTGTGCTGTGGGCCGCGTTTGCCACGGTGGACGAAGTCACGCGCGGATCAGGCAAGGTCATTCCAACCAGCCAGGTGCAAATCGTGCAGGCGGTCGATGGTGGCGTGGTGGCCGAAATTCTGGTGCGCGAAGGCCAATCCGTGGAGGCAGGGCAATCCCTGTTCCTCATTGACAAGACCCGCTTTGTATCCTCTTTGCGAGAAAACCGCGTGCAGTATCTGGCCCTGCTGGCCAAGGCCGCGCGCTTGCGGGCACTGGCTGAAGACGCCCCGTTCCAGCTGCCTCCCGAGGTCGTCAAGGAAGACCCGCAACTGGTTGAAGAAGAACGCAATATGTATGACGCGCGCCGTCGCGAACTGGAAGCCCAGATTGCTATCGCGCGTCAGCAACTGGCGCAGCGCAATCAGGAACTGGTCGAGATGCGTTCGCGCCGCGAGCAGGCTGCGCAGAGTTACGAACTCACCGCCCGGGAACTGGCAATGACCAAACCCCTCGCGGCATCCGGTGCCGTATCGGATGTCGAACTGTTGCGTCTGGAACGTGACGTGGGCCGCTACCGGGGCGAACGCGACCAGGCGGCTGCGCAAACGGTACGTTTGCAATCCGCCATCCTGGAAGCCACGCGCAAGGTGCAGGAACAGGAAATCACCTTCCGCAATGAAATGCGCAATGAACTGGCAGAAACCACCGCCAAGCTGAACAGCCTGTCCGAAGGCAGCACGGCATTGAGCGATCGGGTCCAGCACGCCAACATCAAGTCGCCGGTGAAGGGGACCGTCAATCGCCTGCTGGTTACCACCGTGGGCGGCGTACTGCAGCCCGGCAAGGAAATTGTTGAAATCGTGCCCTCGGACGACGCACTGCTGCTGGAGGCCCGTATCCTGCCCAAGGACATCGGTTTCCTGCGGCCCGGACTCAAAGCTACGGTACGTTTTACTGCCTATGATTTCGCAATTTATGGCGGCCTGGAAGCCGTGATCGACCACATTGCAGCAGATACCGTCACCGATGAAGACGGCAATGCCTTTTACCTGGTGCGCGTAAGAACGCTGAAATCCTCATTCGGGAAATCAATGCCGATCATCCCCGGCATGGTGGCCGAGGTGGACATTCTGACCGGCAAGAAAACCATACTGGCCTATTTGCTCAAGCCCGTTACCCGTGCAAAATCGCACGCCTTTACCGAACGCTAGCCACATGAAGCGCCACGTATTTATTACCTCACGCTCGCAGCCGATCCCGCGCTGGCTACAGGCATTTCCGGATGCACTGGTATTGCAGGAGGCCAATGCCGTACAGTCCGCGTTTCTGGCAAGTGCCGCCATCATTTGGCTACATGCCACGACAGACGATCAGTCACTCTCCACCCTGATCAAGAGCGTGCGTGCAACCGCAAACAATGTCCCCATCGTTGTGCTCTCAAATGTGCCTGAGGATGAGCAAGGCACAGCCGCCTTGGCTGCAGGTGCGTCTGGCTATTGCAGTGCGCTCACCTTGCCGGAAGTGCTGCACCAGGTAGCCAATGTCGTCGAACACGGCGGCCTGTGGGTGGGACCGCAACTCATGCGCCGTCTGATGCAAGGTCTGGCCGCACACGGTAACGATTCCGCGGAGCCCAGCCTAAGCCGCCTGAGCATGCGCGAGCGTCAGGTTGCCGAATCGGTGGCACGCGGTTCCACCAACAAGGAAATCGCGCGTGTCATGGGCATCACCGAGCGCACGGTCAAAGCGCACTTGACCGCATCGTTCGAAAAACTCGGCGTACGCGACCGCATGCAACTCGCCCTCCTCGTCAATGGTGTCGAAGACTCGACACAACCACCCCAGAAAATTTCTGCCTGACTGTACTTCGGTCCAATACGGATTCCGGAGATTCGGCCGTTAAGTCTTACAGATAAGCCCAAATGGGTTTCCTGTATCACTTAAATAAGGCCCGAATCATGGACAGCAGCGTTTCCACCCCCCAGGCAGTCGCCACTGTTATCGCGATAGAAGGTCAGGCATTTGCCCGCGACCCATCCGGACAAATGCGGCCGCTCAATCCAGGTGATGTGCTGCTGGAAGGCGACACCATCGTCACCATGCCGGGTGGACAGGTTCAACTGGCTTTCCTGGATGGACACCTGCTCACCCTTCTGCCCAACGAAACCTTCCAGTTCAGTGCAGAAACCTCGCAAACCACCCGCCCTGATGTATCCGAGGCATCCCTGCCAGCAGGTGAGGCCGACCGTATCATTCAGGCTCTGGAACGCGGCGAGAACATAGATGACCTGCTTGAATCGACCGCTGCCGGTATCGATGGCGGTAGTGGCGGCGTGGGCAATGATTTCGTACGGCTGCTGCGGATTGTGGAAGGCGTGGATCCGCTGTCGTACCAATTTGAAAGCAATACGGCGAGCGTGGACCTGCCGTTGTTCGAGTCCGGCGGCCTCCCCATGCAAATCCTGGAGGCAGCCGACGACGCGCCTGCCATAGTGAGCACGGTCACCCTCAACGCGCCGGCAAGCGTGGTCGAAAGCGGCGCCATCGTGTACTCAGCCACGGTCGATGTGGCGCCGCAGGGAAGCCCGCTGGTGCTGAGCTTGTCCAACGGCCTCACCCTCACCATTGCAGTCGGCGCGTTCAGCGGCACCAGCGCCCCCGTGCCAGTGCGTGCGGACGACGTCTTCGCCCAAGGCGACACGCCGCTGACGGTATCCATAGTGGGTGCATCCGGTGGCGACTACACCAGCTTGAACCTGGGCAGCCCGGCCACCACCACGGTGACCAACGACATCGATGTCACCACCGTTTCGCTGTCGGCCGATGCGGCAGTCGCCGAGGGCGGCAATATCGTTTACACGGCCAGCCTGACCAACCCGGCCGGTGCAGCCGTCACGGTTACCCTCAGTAATGGCGCGACGATCACCATCGCGGCCGGCGCCAGCACGGGCTCCGTGTCCGTCGCCGCACCGACCGACGATGTGTATGTCGATGCCGGCTCGGTCTCGACCACGATCAGCGGCGCCAGCGGCGGCAATTTCGAATCGCTGGCGATCAACCCAGCGGCGGCCACCACCAGCATCAGCGACACGCTGGATGTAACGACGGTGAGTCTGACGGCGACCCCGAGCGTCGCCGAAGGCGGCAGCATCGTCTATACGGCCAGCCTCAACCAGATGGCGCAGACACCGGTCAGCGTGACCCTCAGCAATGGCGCCGTCATCAGCATCGCAGCGGGCGCCGCTTCCGGCAGCGTCCCGGTTGCCGTACCCGGCGACGATGTTTACCTCGACAGCGGCGATATCAGCTCCACCATTGCGTCCGCTGCCGGCGGCAATTTCGAGAATCTGGCGATCAACCCCGCCGCTGCCACCACCAGCATTACCGACACGACCGACGCCACGACGGTCTCCCTGACCGCCAGCCCCAGCGTGATCGAGGGCGGCAACCTCACCTATACCGCCAGCCTGAACAACGTGGCACAGACCCCGGTCAGCGTGACCCTGAGCAATGGCGCAACGATCAGCATCGCCGCCGGCGCCTCTGCAGGCTCGGTCAGTGTCGCCGCGCCGTCCGACGATGGGTATATCGACGCCGGTTTAGTCTCGGCCAGCATCACCGCGGCTGCCGGCGGCAACTTCGAGAGTCTGGTGATCGACCCGGCTGCGGCGACGACCAGCATCACCGATACGCTCGATGCGACCACGGTCAGCCTCACTGCGACGCCCAGCGTCGCCGAGGGCGGCAGCATCGTCTACACCGCCAGCCTGAGCCAGGCAGCGCAAATGCCGGTCACGGTGACATTGAGCAACGGCGCCACCTTGACGATCGCTGCGGGCGCTTCCAGCAATACGGTGAGCGTTCTCGCCCCAACTGACGACGTCTACCTCGACGCCGGCAGCGTCAGCGCCACCATTGCATCCGCCACCGGCGGCAACTTCGAAAGCCTGGTGATCGACCTGGCTGCGGCGACGACCAGCATCACCGATACGCTCGATGCGACCACGGTCAGCCTCACTGCGACGCCCAGCGTCGCCGAGGGCGGCAGCATCGTCTACACTGCTTCGCTCACCAGCTCGACCGGCACGGCCATGACCGTGAATCTGGCCAATGGCGCAACGATCAGCATCGCGGCCGGATCCAGTACCGGCTCCGTGGCGGTCGCCGCACCAAGCGACGATGTGTATCTCGATGCCGGTTCAATCTCGACCACGATCAGCAGCACCAGCGGCGGCAACTTCGAGAGCCTGCTGGTCAACAGCGCGCCAGCGGTCACGACCGTTACCGATACCCTCGACACCGCCACGGTGTCGCTCAGCGGCGCTGGCAGCATCGCAGAGGGCGCAAGCAGCAGCTATACCGTCTCGCTCACAAGCCCGGCGCAAACCGATGTCACGGTGACACTGTCCTACAGCGGCACAGCCACCGGCGGCGGCACCGATTACACCGGCATCACCAGCGTCACGATTCCGGCTGGTAGTTCCAGCGCCAGCTTCACGATCAGCACAGTCAATGATGCGGCAACGGAAGGCACCGAAAATTTCACCGTCTCGTTGGTCTCCGCCAGCGGTGGCAACTTCGAGAGTCTGCAACTGGCAGGCGGCGCAGCCGGCTTGGTCACGACCAACATCATCGATGACGATGTGGCGACCGTTTCGCTTTCGGCCACGCCAAGCCTGACCGAAGCGGGCGGCAACATTGTGTATACCGCCACCCTCACCCAGGCGCCCGTCAGCGCCATGACCGTGACGCTGTCCAACGGCGCAACCATCACGATCGCTGCAGGCAACCTGAGTGGTTCGAGCAGCGTGCCGCTGGCTGCCTCCGAGGATGTCTATGTCGATCCCAGCTCTGTGTCGGCAGCGATCAGCAGCATCTTGGGCGGTGGCATCCTTGCGTCGTTCGACCCCAGCCCGGCAGTCACGACGATCACCGACACCATCGACTCGACCACCCTATCGCTCAGTGCAAGCCCTTCGGTCGCCGAAGGCGGCAGCATCGTCTACACCGCCAGCCTGACGGTCCCAGCCCAAAGTGCAGTCACCGTGAATCTGTCCAACGGTGCCGCGATCACCATCGCGGCCGGCGCCAGCACGGGTTCGGTGTCCGTCGCCGCACCGATCGATGACGCCTACGTCGATGCCGGCAGCATCAGCACCACGATTGCCTCCGCTTCCGGCGGAAACTTCGAGGCGCTGGCGATCAACCCAACTGCGGCTACCACCAGCATCACCGATACCCTCGACACCACCACGGTGTCGCTGACCGCCACGCCCAGCGTGGCCGAGGGCGGCAGCATCGTCTACACTGCCAGTCTGACGGCGCCAGCCCAAAGTGCAGTCACCGTGACGCTCACCAACGGTTCGAGCATCAACATCGCGGCCGGTGCATCCTTGGGCAGCGTCAGTGTTCCTGCATCTTCTGATGACGTCTACGTCGATGCCGGCAGCGTCAGCGCCACCATTGCGTCCGCCTCAGGTGGCAACTTTGAAAGCCTGGTCATTGACCCGGCTGCGGCCACCACCAGCATCACCGATACCCTCGACACGACCACGGTCAGCCTGACGGCAACCCCGAGCGTCGCCGAAGGTGGCAGCATCGTCTACACCGCATCGCTCACCAGCCCGGCTGGCACGGCGGTCACCGTGAATCTGTCCAACGGCGCCTCGATCAACATCGCGGCTGGCACCAGCACGGGTTCTGTGACGATCCCGGCACCGGCTGACGATGTGTATGTCGATGCCGGGTCGCTATCGACCACAATCACCGGCACCAGCGGCGGCAACTTCGAGAGCCTGGTCATCGACACGGCTCCCGCAGTAACCGCAGTTTCCGACACAACCAACGCCACGACCATCTCACTAACAGCCAGCCCCAGCGTGGCCGAGGGCGGCAGCATCGTCTACACCGCCAGCCTGACGGCGCCAGCCCAAAGTGCGGTCACCGTGACGCTCTCCAACGGTTCGAGCATCAGTATCGCGGCCGGTTCTTCCAACGGTTCGGTCAGCGTCGTTGCACCTTCCGACGACGTGTACCTGGATGCCAGCAGCATCAGCGCCACCATTGCGTCCACAACCGGCGGCAACTTTGAAAGCCTGGTCATTGACCCGGCTGCGGCCACCACCAGCATCACCGATACCCTCAACACCACCACGGCCAGCCTGACGGCGACCCCGAGCGTGACCGAAGGTGGCAGCATCGTCTACACCGCATCGCTCACCAGCCCGGCTGGCACGGCTGTGACCGTGAATCTGTCCAACGGGGCCTCGATCACCATCGCTGCGGGCGCTTCGTCCGGTAGTGTCAGCTTTGCTGCACCCACCGACGATGTCTATGTGGACGCAGGTGCTGTCTCTGTAACCATCGATTCCGCCACCGGCGGCAACTTCGAGAATCTGGCAATCAACCCTGCTGCGGCAACCACATCGATCACCGATACGCTCGACACCACCACGGTGTCGCTGACCGCTTCGCCCAGCGTGGCCGAAGGCGGTTCGGTCACCTACACGGCAAGCCTGACCAGCGCAGCGCAGTCGCCGGTTTCGGTGATGCTGTCGAACGGCGCGGTCATCACCATCGCTACGGGTGCCTCGTCCGGTAGCGTCAGCTTTGCTGCACCCACCGACGATGTCTACGTCGATGCCAGCAGCATCAGCACCACGATTGCCTCCGCCACCGGCGGCAATTTCGAGGCGCTGGCGATCAACCCCACTGCGGCAAATACCAGCATCACCGATACCCTCAATGCAACCACACTCAGCCTGACCGCAACGGCAAGCGTGGCCGAAGGGGGCAACATCCTTTACACCGCAAGCCTCACGGCCCCGGCGCAGAGCGCGGTCACCGTGACGCTGTCGAACGGTTCGAGCATCACCATCGCTGCTGGCGCCAGCATGGGTTCCGTGTCCGTCGCTGCACCAACCGATAACGTCTACCTCGATGCCAGCAGCATCAGCACCACCATTACATCCGCCTCCGGCGGCAACTTCGAGAACCTGGTGGTCAATCCAGCTGCTACTAGCACCAGCATCACCGATACGATTGATTCCATTACGGTTTCGCTCTCCGCCTCGCCCAGCGTCGCAGAGGGTGGCAGCATCGTCTACACCGCCAGCCTGACGGCGTCGGCGCAAAGCGCTGTGGCCGTGACGCTCTCCAACGGTTCTAGCATCAGCATCGCGTCCGGCGCCTCGACAGGCAGCGTCAGCGTTGCCGCACCTGGTGACGACGTATACGTCGATGCCGGGTCGGTCTCGGTGTCCATTGCCTCGGCTTCCGGTGGCAACTTCGAAAACCTGGCAGTCAATCCCGCTGCAGCGACGACTGCGATCACCGACACCCTGGACACGACTACGGTCAGCCTGACAGCGACCCCGAGCGTGGCCGAGGGCGGCAGTATCGTCTATACGGCCAGTCTGAACAGCGCTGCGCAAACGCCTGTGACCATCACGCTATCCAGTGGCGCAAGCATCAGCATCGCAGCCGGCGCCTCGTCTGGCAGCGTGAGTGTCCCGGCCCCAACTGACGATGTGTACGTCGATGCCGGCAGCGTCAGTGCCACGATTGCCTCCGCCACCGGCGGCAATTTCGAGAGCCTGGCCATCAACCCGGCCGCAGCAACGACTGCGATCACCGATACGGTTGATGTGACGACGGTCAGCCTGACGGCTTCGGCCAGCGTCGCCGAAGGCGGCAGCATCCTTTACACGGCCAGCCTGAACAACCCGGCTGGCATAGCCACCACAGTCACGCTATCCAACGGTGCAACGATCAGCATCGCAGCTGGCGCCTCGTCCGGCAGCGTCAGTGTCCCCGCGCCAAGCGACGATGTGTACCTGGACGCTGGCAGTGTCAGCGCCACCATCAGCAGCGCCAGTGGCGGCAATTTCGAGTCCCTGACGATCAACCCGGCTGCGGCCACCACCAGCATCACCGATACGCTCGATACCACCACGGTGTCGATCAGCGGCGACGGCAGCGTGGCCGAAGGCGCAAGCGCAAGCTACACCGTATCGCTCACCAGTCCGGCACAATCGGCCGTCACGGTCAATCTCAGCTACAGCGGTACGGCAACCAATGGTTCCGACTTCACCGGTGTAGTCAGCGTGACCATCCCGGCCGGATCCTCCGGCGCCAGCTTCAGCCTCGCCATGATCGATGATGTGCTTGCCGAAGGTGCGGAGAGCTTGACCGTCAGCATCGCCAGCGCCACTGGCGGCAACTTCGAAAACCTCGCTGTCAGCGGCGCGAACGGCAGCGTGAGCACCTCGCTCGTCGACAACGATGCCACCTCGGTCAGCCTCAGCGCCACGCCAAGCCTTAGCGAAGCAGGCGGCACGATCGTCTACGCCGCGAGCGCAAGCCAGGCGCCGGTCAGCAATCTCACGCTGACCCTCAGCAACGGCGCCACCATCACCATCCTCGCCGGCCAGACGACGGGCAGCACCAGCGTGGCGGTCGCACCAAGCGACGATGTCTACCTCGATCCAAGCAGCCTCAGCGCCAGCATCAGCACCGCGACGGGCGGCGGCGTGGTGGTCGTGGTCGACCCCACTCAGGCAATTACAACCATTACCGACACCCTGGATGTCACGACGCTGAGCCTGACAGCGACAGCGAGCGTCGCCGAGGGTGGCAGCATTGTCTACACCGCCAGCCTGAACAACTCGGCACAGACGCCGGTCACGGTGACCCTGTCCAACGGTGCATCGATCACGATCGCAGCTGGCGCTTCAAGCGGCACGGTCAGCGTTGCGGCACCGGGCGATGATGTGTACGTCGATGCGTCTAACGTCAGCGCCACCATCAGCAGCGCCTCCGGCGGCAATTTCGAAAGCCTGGCAATTAATCCGGCTGCCGCCACGACGGCAATCAGCGACACCGTCGACACCACTACGGTCAGCCTGACGTCTTCAGTCAGCGTGGCCGAAGGTGGCAACATCACCTACACCGCCAGCCTGAACAATGTGGCACAAACGCCGGTTAGCGTGACGCTGAGCAACGGCGCATCCATCATGATCGCTGCGGGTTCCTCTACCGGATCAGTCAGCTTTGCTGCGCCATCCGACGACGTGTATATCGATGCCGGTTCGGTCTCGACAACCATTGCCTCGGCATCCGGTGGCAATTTCGAGAGCCTGTTGATCAACCCGAATCCGGCAGTAACCAGTATTACCGACACGATGAATGTCACCACCGTCTCGCTGACTGCTTCAGCCAGCGTGGCCGAGGGTGGCAACATCGTCTACACCGCAAGCCTCAACAACCCAGCCGCGGCCCCGGTCACGGTCACCCTCTCCAACGGCGCGGTGATCTCGATTGCAGCGGGCGCAAGCAGCAACAGTGTGAGCGTGGCCGCACCAAGCGACGATGCGTATATCGATGCCAGCTCGGTTTCGGCCACGATTGCATCTGCTTCCGGTGGCAATTTCGAGAGCCTGGCGATCAACCCGGCGGCAGCCACCACCAGCATCACCGATACGCTCGACACAACCACGCTTGATCTCACGGCATCGGCCAGCGTAGTCGAGGGTGGCACGGTAACCTATACCGCGAGCGTCGGCCAGCCGGTCACCGGCAGCCCGCTGACGGTCAGCCTGTCCAATGGCCTCAGCATCATCATTCCGGTAGGCAGCTCAAGCGCCAGCGTCAGCATGGTGGCCCCGGATGATATCTATACCGGGGGTTCCAGCCTGTCGGCCACCATCACCAGCGCCAGCGGGGCCAACTACGAAGCGCTCGCCATCGGCACCGGCGCCGCCGGCAAGCCGGTTGTGACAACCGTCACCGACGACGCCGACACCACCACGGTCAGCTTGTCCGCCAGCGGCAGCGTGGCCGAGGGCGGCAACATCACCTACACGGCCAACCTGACCAACATTGCTCAGGCACCGGTTTCGGTGACACTCTCCAACGGCGCCACGATCAACATCGCAGCCGGCGCCTCGTCCGGAAGCATCTCTGTGCCCGCGCCATCCGATGATGTATATGTCGATGCGGGCACGGTCTCAACCACCATTGCCTCAGCTTCCGGTGGCAACTTCGAAAGCCTGGCCATCAGCCCGGCAGCAGCAACGACAGCCATCACCGATACGGTTGATGTGACGACGGTTAGCCTGGAAGCCACGCCAAACGTGGCCGAAGGTGGAAACATCACCTACACCGCCAGCCTGAATAACGTGGCGCAGGCGCCCGTCAGCATCACACTTTCAAATGGCGCAACGATCAGCATCGCGGCCGGTGCTTCGACTGGCAGCGTCAGCGTGGCCGCACCGTCGGACGATGTGTATGTGGATGCCGGTTCGGTCTCTGCCACGATTGCGTCCGCTTCCGGCGGCAACTTCGAGAGCCTCGTCATCAGCCCGGCTGCGGCCACGACGACGATCACCGACACCCTCGATGCCACGACGGTCAGCCTGACTGCTACTGCTTCGGTGGCCGAAGGTGGCAGCATCATCTACACGGCAAGCTTGAGCAACGCCGCGCAAGCACCGGGCAGCGTGACGCTCTCCAACGGCGCGACAATCAGCATCGCCGCTGGCGCATCGTCCGGAAGCGTCTCAGTAGCGGCCCCGTCCGATGATGTCTACATCGATGCAGACAGCGTGAGCGCCACGATTGCGTCCGCTGCTGGCGGTAATTTCGAGAACCTGGTCATCAACCCGGCACCTGCGACTACCAGTATTTCCGATACGCTGGATACGACTACGGTTTCGATCAGCGGCGACGGCAGCGTGGCCGAAG
>JANJUT010000253.1 GCA_024710445.1 Thiobacillus sp. | reverse complement strand
CATTTCGACGGGGGTTGTAGGTTACGGATGCAGTCCGGTATGTTGTGAAAATCTTATCGAGAGAAACCCATCATGTCCTTTGCTCTTCCCGCTGACGTCCAGGCTGTATTGGTCACCTGGCGAACCCTGGTCCAGGATCCGATGGTGTGGTGGGAGGTGGGCGTGCTGGTGCTGGCAGCGGCGGGCGCACTGCTGGTGCATCGCGTGCTGAGCCAGGGCCTGCTGGAACGCACAGAGCAAAACACGGAATACGCGATGCGGCATCTGGCGCTGAGAACCTTGCAGCGCATTCTGCTACCCATCAGCATGCTGATGGGGGTACTGGTGGGGCGGGCGCTGTTGCAGCATCAAGGCATGCCGGTGGGTTTGCTCGATCTGGCGGTACCTTTGCTGATCTCACTGGCCACCATTCGCACGGTGGTCTATTTCCTGCGCAAGACCTTCCGCCCCGGCCCGGCAGTCAAGGCCTGGGAAAACCTGATTGCCACCTCGGTCTGGATTGTAGTCGCGCTGCATCTGCTGGGCTGGCTGCCTGCCGTGCTGGATGGTCTCGACGGTATGGCCATGCAGGTGGGCGAGAAGCGGATATCGGTGCTGGCGGTCGGCAAGCTGGTGCTGGCGGTGGCGGTGCTGTGGATGCTGGCGCTATGGATCGCGCGCCTGATCGAGAATCGCATCAGCCAGGCCGAGTACGTGAACGCCAGCATGCAGGTGGCGCTGGTCAAACTCAGCAAGTTCCTGCTGCTGCTGCTGGCGTTTCTTCTGGCGCTGGATGCGGTCGGCATCGACCTCACCGCATTGACCGTGTTCGGCGGCGCGCTGGGCGTCGGTCTCGGTTTCGGTCTGCAGCGCATCGCCAGCAATTTTATCAGCGGCTTCATCGTGCTGTTCGACCGCTCGATCCGGCCGGGTGATGTCATCACCATCGGCGACAAGTTCGGCTGGGTGCAGGAGCTGCGCGCCCGTTACGTGGTGGTGCGGGACCGCGACGGGGTGGACCGGTTGATCCCCAACGAGACCCTGATCACCAACGAGGTCATCAACTGGAGCTTCGGTGACCGCAACGTGCGCCTGAAAATTCCGGTTTCGATCAGCTACGACAACGACCCGGAACAGGCGCTGGCCCTGCTGCGCGAGGCCGCAAAGACCAATCCGCGTGTGCTCGCCGAGCCGGAGCCCGCCACGCGCCTGATGGCGTTTGGCGACAGCGGCATCGAACTGGAACTGCGGGTGTGGATCCAGGACCCCGAATCCGGACTGGCCAGCGTGCGCTCGGATATCAATCTGGCAATCTGGCGCGCCTTCAAGGCCGCCGGCATCGTCATCCCTTATCCGCAGCGTGACCTGCATATCCGCAGCGGGCTGGAGAAATTGAAGTCCTAGCGGGGGCGACGAAAGCCGCAGCGATCGGCTACGATTCGGCTCTTGTTTTTTTTGTTTTTTGCAATCCATGTCACGCTTCGCCCCATCGGTATTACGCACCCTGCTGGATGAGCATCCGTCATTCCTGACGGATGCGCCCGATCTGGCCGCGATCTCGCATGACGAGCTGATCGAACTTTACGATTGCCTGTATCCACTGGTGGAACAGCAGATGTGGGCGGTGCCATCACCGGACTTCGAAGCATGGCTGGCGGCATATCAGTCGCTGTTTCGCGAACAGCAGAGCCTGATCGAGCAGGCCGGGCAGGAATTTCAACATCATTTCCTGATCGGCATCCCGGTCGCGGACCGGCCGGCGCATGTGCGGGCCTGCCTCGAAAGCATCGACCAGCAGTGCCGGCTGTATGGCTATGGCGGGCGGGATGCGGACGGGCGTACCGCCAGGGTCACGGTGGTCGTCGCCGAAGATAGCCGCGAGCCGAAGCATGTCGAAGCGCATCGGGCGCTGGTCGAGGAATATCGCGGCAGGGGCTTGCAGGTCGTGCATTTCGACCTGCCGGAGCAATACCATTTGCTGCAGGCGATTCCCGAGGCCGAGCGCCGGCAGGTCGAGCGGCTGCTCACGACCCAGCCGGCGGAACACTTTTATCAGAAAGGGCAGGCGGCGAACCGCAATCTCTGCTACCTGAAGCTGAGGCAGCTCACGCAGGACAGGAGCCGGTCGCTTTACTACCTGGTGGACAGTGACCAGTCCTTTTTGATCAACCGCCAGACCGACTCGGGCGAGCAGCAGGTGGCGGCGCTCAACTACTTTTATTACATCGACCGCATTTTCCGCAGCGCAGATGTCCGCATGCTGACCGGCAAGCTGGCAGGCGATCCGCCAGTGTCGCCTGCGGTGATGGCGGCGAATTTCCTCGATGACGTGGCCGCGTTCCTCGGGCAAATAGCGGCGCGCGACCCGCATGGCGCGTGCAGTTTCCATGCAGCGGCGGTGCCATTGCCGGCCGATGCGGCGTATCACGACATGGCGAAGCTGTTCGGGTTTGATGCGCAGGCCGATCACTACGACTACCGTTGTCCACTCACGGGCGCGCACGATCATACAGCGTGCCTGGAGCGCTTCACCGATCGCCTGCATGCCTTCTTCTACGGCGAGCATCTGACGCGCAAGACCGGTTTCCATTACACCGGGTCGTTCATGGAACTGTCGCCCGCGCGGACGATCTATCCCGGCAACTACCTCGTCGATTTCGACGGTCTCAAATACATCATCCCGTTCGGCCACCTGCGCCTGCGCATGTCCGGCCCCACGGCGGGCCGACTGATCCAGGCCGAGATCGGCGCGCGCTTCGCGTCGATCAATCTGCCGATGCTCCACGGCCGCACCGCGACTGCCGACATGCAGACCGAGTTTCGCCCCGGAGTGGAACGGCAGTCCGATGCCGCGATCGACATTTCGGACGAATTTGAGCGCCAGTTTTTCGGCGACCTGATGCTGTTTTCCGTCGTCGCGTGGCTGAAGGAAAACGACTTGCCGGGGCTGAGCGACGGGGCACGGCTGCAACCGGTGGTCAACCGTGTCGAGGCTGATCTGCTTGAGTTGTATGCGGCCAAGCATCATGCCGTGAACGCGCGCATCGCCGAACTTGAGCGCTGGCTCGAGGCGGCACCGCCCGCCTGGAAAGGTTCGCTTGCGCTGGACAAGCTGGCCGTTTTCCTGCGCAACATGCAGTCGAACTTTGGCGATGCATCGCCCGCCTGGCAGCAGATCCAGAGCCCGTCGCACCGCGATTCCCGCAAGCGGCAGATCGTCGATGCCCTGATGAACTATCGTGCCGAACGCGCGGCGTGGGACGCCCTGATTACGCGTTGATCGCGTTGGCGACGAGCTGCTGGCGACAGCTCTGGTAGGCCTGTGTGGCCTGTTGCAGCAGGGCGGGGTCGAGTGCGGTATCAGGGTGACGGTCTTCTGTTGGGTGAATGACATGTCCGGTTGCGATGGCGGGCGAGGAGTCGCCTGTGCCGGCCACGCCGGTCTGCGAAAACAGCCGGTAGTCCTCCGTCAGCGGCGATTCCAGTTGCAGCCAGCGCCCGAGATCGTCCAGCAGGCGCCGGGTATCGGCGCACACCCGTTCCGCGTCGAAATAGACATAGCGCTGTGGCTGTTGCCGGCTGAACGCTGCGAGCGCGTGCAGGCGCTCGACATAATAGGTCGTGGCCCCGGCCGGGTCGGCATACAGATCGTCGGCGTCCTTTTTCGCAAACAGGCCGAGGATGCTTTTCAGGGTCGGTTCCGGTTGCCGCAGCGCGAGCAGGATCCTTGCGTCGCCGAGTTCGGGCAGCGTCAGGTTCAGCGTGTAGTCGTTGTGCAGCAGTTTGTCGAACAGGTAGCGGCTGCCCGGTTTCAGGCTTTCCCGTTCCATGTACGCCCGCATCTGCCGTTCCAGGTCTGTGCTGAACGCATAAGACCGATGCATCTCGTAATAGCCGTCGATTTCCGGGTGCGAGCCGAGAATGTGCCCCAGCAGGCTGGTGTAAGCCCGCATGTGGCTCAACAGGAAGATTCTTGTGGTCTGTCGGCTGGTCGGATTTTGCATGCAGCAATCCATTTCAAAAAAGGGCACCGTCATTCCCCGTCTGCCAGCAGGCTGGAAGCCGTGACAACCTGGTCGGATGCTTCAAGCGGCATTCTATGTATTGTTTGAATGCCTGTCGCCTCAATGAGCCAAACGGCTGGCTGGACGTCCATTGTCATGCGGGTCCGATTCGGCCGTGAGAAAAATGGCAGCGCCGCGGATTTCTTTGCGTGATTCATCTCAATGCAGGATCAGGCCAGCATTCCGTTCCGTAACGGGCTATAAAGCGGTGTAGGGTTTTCGTAAACGCCATAGTCGGCGTGTGGCAGGGGTTGCTTGCCGATTGGAGGGGATATGAGTTGCTTGAAGCGCATCTGCTGGTTCTCTTTTCTATTTTTATTCACCCTTTCGGGCCACGCCGTCGCCGCGACGAATGACGGCGACGCCTGGTCACCCACGCCGCCGCGCCTGAGTTTTATCGACGGCGAGGTGTCCTACTGGCGAGCGGGTGCAGAAGACTGGGCGCGCGCGCGGCCCAATCTGGCATTGGCTGAGGGCGATGCGCTGTATGCCGGCAGGGACGCCAATTTCGAGGTGCAGTTTGGCAGCCGTAGCTATATTCGTGCGGATGAAGACAGCCAGTTGTCGCTGCTGGAACTGGCTGAACATCGCATTCAGTTCAAGCTGACCAGCGGGCTGGTGTCATTCGACATGCGCAGCCTGGTGGTGGGAGATAGCGTGGAGGTCAGTACGCCCGATGCGGTGTTTGTGATCAGGAACCCGGGGTATTACCGGGTGGAGGTAAACAATCAGGACACCCATTTCATCACCCGCCGCGGTGGCGAGGCCACGGTCATCACGGCGGATGGCCGCACGCTCAGCATCTATCCGTCGGAAGATATCGTGGTCACCTCAGGTCGTCCGGTGAAAGTGGCCACGTATGCCGCACCGGCACCTGATGCATGGGATCGCTGGAACGACGCACGCAGCGACCGCAGCGGTGAATCAATCAGTGCACGTTATCTGCCGCCTGGCGTCTACGGCGCGGAAGAACTCGATCACTATGGCCGCTGGCGGGTGGTGCCGAGCTATGGATCGGTATGGATTCCCCATGGTGTGGGTGCCGACTGGGTGCCTTACAGTACCGGCTCATGGGTGTGGGACCCCTACTATGAATGGACCTGGGTCGACGATGCACCGTGGGGCTGGGCGCCTTTTCACTATGGCCGCTGGGTTTATATCGATGGCTTCTGGGCCTGGGCACCCGGGCCTGTGGTGCGCCGTCCGGTCTATTCCCCCGCGCTGGTGGCGTTCATGGTGCGCGGCCATGATGTGTCGGTGCGCGTCAGTGTGGGCCTGCCCGGGTTGTGGTGGGTGGCGCTCAGCTGGGGTGAGCCGGTGCTGCCCTGGTGGGGGGTGCCCCGCTATCGGGGGCATCCCTACTGGGGCGGCTGGGGTGGCCCGCGCATCGTCAACAATGTGGTGATCAAGCAAACCACCGTGATCAAGGTGAGCGACATTCACTATCACAATGCCCGGCTGCCGCGCGCCATCCTGACGGTGCCGGCCGACAAGTTCGGACGCGAGCCGGTTCGTGCCACGGTGGAAAATCGTTACCGTCATACCGACTTTGCGCCCGTGCGTGGCGAACTGCCGGTCAAGCCGGCCCGTGCGAGCCTGTCTGGTGGTGCGCCCAAAGGGGTGCAGCCGCCGCGGGAAATCCTTAACCGGCCGGTGGTGTCGATACGGGCGCCACGCGAGCGGGAACAGGCGCAGCCCAGGAAGGACGAGCCACCGCGTGTGCGTACCCAGGCCAGGCCGGAGACCCGTTATGTGATTCCGCCCGTGCGCCGGTCCGAGGAGACCCGCACGATGTCGCGACCGCCTTTTGGTGCGGAGGCCGGGCCGGAGCGCGACCCGCTGCCACCGTCCCCGCGTTATGGCGAGGTGAAAAAATCAGTCCCGCCACCGGTGAGCCAACGCAGTCAGGCCGAGGCGCGAGAACGGGAGATGGTGCGCAGTCAGACTACAACACGCGAACCTGGCACGGAACGGCGCGAAGCCCGCCCTGTGGCCAGCCCCGCTCCTCCTGCAACGGTCACGCCACCGACCGGCCGCTCTCCCGCGAGCGGTGAGGCGCCACTGCAACGCGCAACCCGTTCCGAAGCTGCGCCGCAGCGCGATGAAAATCGGCAGGATGGCAAGGAGCGGTCTTTGCCGGGGCAACCCGCCAGCCAGACCTACAAGGGACGCGACCGCGAACGTCGCGATGCGCGTTGAGCGTGCTTGGGGCCTGCTGGCCCGTCCTGGCTGGGATGGTGGGTAAGTCAGGGCTTACTGTGGTGGCGCAGCAGGCGACTTAGCGCCTCTTTCAGCGGGCCGTCCTCGATGTCGGCATTCAGGTGTGCCAGTCCGTCCAGCGCGGCAGCCGGCAATCCGGCTTTTTCGACTGGGTGGACATAGCGTGCCAGCAATTCCGGATTGACGCTGACGCGCACGCTCGTCACCGCAACGCCGTGCTTGCCCAGGCTGGCCATCAGCGCATCGGTCTGGTTGCGCAGGCGGCTGGCGATGGCACCGCTGCCGCAGGCCAGGCTTAAGGCGCCATTTTCCAGCTGCATCACGCGAACATGCCCTGCCAGGGCAGCGGGCAGGGCGCGGTCCAGCATGCTCTGGGTGCCGAGCAGGGCCTTGGCGTGCGCAGCGAGGCCCTGCGGGAGCTGGCTGGCGAGCAGATCGGACAGGCTGGAGGCGCTCATGGGCGTGTCACGGCGGGGTCACGGGAAGACCGTGGCGCTATGTTAAAATCCACGGGTTTACCGCGTCCTGCGGGCATTTCGGATTCCTCATGCTGCAATCCATTTTCAAAAAAGTCTTCGGCAGTCGCAATGATCGACTGGTCAAACAATACCTGCAAAAGGTCAAAGCGATCAACGCGCTTGAATCGGCGATGGAGGCAATGACCGATGCCGAGGTGGCTGCCAAGACCGCCGAATTCAGATCGCGACTGGAAAGCGGCGAATCACTCGACAAGCTGTTGCCCGAAGCGTTTGCGGTCGTGCGCGAAGCCTCCAAGCGGGTGCTCGGCATGCGTCACTTCGACGTGCAGATGGTGGGCGGCATGGTACTGCATGACGGCAAGATCGCCGAGATGCGCACCGGCGAAGGCAAGACGCTGATGTCGACCTTGCCTGCGTACCTGAATGCGCTGACCGGCAAAGGCGTGCATGTGGTGACGGTGAACGATTACCTGGCCAGCCGCGATGCTGAATCGATGGGCCGGCTGTATGGTTTCCTCGGCCTGACCACCGGCGTGAACCTGTCGCAGATGCCGCATGCCGAAAAGCAGGCCGCGTATGCCGCCGACATCACCTACGGTACCAACAACGAATACGGCTTCGATTATCTGCGCGACAACATGGTCTACCAGATGAGCGAGAAGGTGCAGCGTCCGCTGGCCTACAGCATCATCGATGAGGTCGACTCGATCCTGATTGACGAGGCGCGTACCCCGCTGATCATTTCCGGCCAGTCGGAAGAGAACACTGCGCTGTACCAGCAAATGAACGAAGTGCCGGCGCGACTGGTCCGGCAACAGGACGACGAGTCTGACGGCGATTACTCGGTCGACGAAAAATCGCGCCAGGTGCTGCTGTCCGAATCCGGACACGAGCGGGTCGAGGAAATCCTTACCGAAATGGGGCTGCTGCAGCCCGGTGGCAGTCTGTATGACGCCTCCAACATCATGCTGATGCATCATGTCTATGCGGCATTGCGCGCTCATGCCTTGTATTTCCGCGACCAGCACTACGTGGTACAAAACAACGAAGTGGTCATCGTCGATGAATTCACCGGCCGCCTGATGAGCGGGCGCCGCTGGTCGGAAGGCCTGCATCAGGCAGTAGAGGCCAAGGAAGGCGTGGCGATCCAGAAGGAAAACCAGACGCTCGCCTCAATCACGTTCCAGAACTATTTCCGCATGTATCAAAAGCTGTCGGGCATGACCGGCACGGCCGACACCGAGGCGTTCGAGTTCCACAGCATTTACGGGCTGGAAACCGTGGTCATCCCGACGCACCGCCCGATGATTCGCAAGGACGAGCAGGACCAGGTCTACCGAACCGGGCGCGAGCGCGACCAGGCGGTGATCAACGACATCCGCGAGCGCAATGCCAAGGGCCAGCCGGTGCTGGTGGGCACTACCTCGATCGAAGCCAACGAAATGCTGTCGGCCGAACTGAAGAAAGCCGGCCTGCCGCACAACGTGCTGAACGCCAAGCAGCACGAGCGCGAAGCCGAGGTGATCGCGCAGGCAGGCATGCCGGGCGGCATCACCATCGCCACCAACATGGCAGGCCGTGGTACCGACATCGTGCTCGGCGGCAGCATCCAGAAAGAACTGGACGCCATCGCCAACGACGAAACGCTGTCCGACGGCGAAAAGGTCAGCCGGCGTGATGCGATCAAGGCACCCTGGCAGCTGCGCCATGATTCCGTGCTGGCAGCAGGTGGCCTGCATATCATCGGCACCGAGCGCCACGAATCACGTCGCGTCGACAATCAGTTGCGTGGCCGCTCCGGTCGCCAGGGCGATCCTGGCTCCAGCCGCTTCTTCCTGTCGCTGGAAGATCCGCTGCTGCGCATTTTTGCTTCCGACCGTGTGGCTGCGATCATGGATCGTCTGAAGATGCCGGAAGGCGAGGCGATCGAACATCCGTGGGTGACGCGTGCGATTGAAAATGCGCAGCGCAAGGTCGAACAGCGCAACTTCGATATTCGCAAACAGCTGCTTGAATACGATGATGTCTCGAACGACCAGCGCAAGGTGATCTATGAACAGCGCAATGAACTGCTGGCCAGCGAGGATATTGGCGACACCATTCGCGCCATGCGCGACGATGTGATGAACGATACGTTCAATCAGTACATCGTACCGGGCAGCATGGATGAGCAGTGGGATGTGGCCGGTCTGGAAAAGGCGCTGGTTGCGCAGTTCACGATTGATCTTCCCCTGCAGCAATGGCTGGATGAGGACAAGACGCTGAACGAGGATGGCCTGCGCAAAAAAATCCTGGAAGCGACCGATGCCCTTCATCAGGAAAAAGAAGCGCTGGTCGGCGCCGAGGGCATGCGCCAGTTCGAACGTGCAGTGATGCTGCAAAGCATGGATACGCACTGGCGCGAGCACCTGTCGGCACTCGATCATCTGCGCCAGGGCATTCACCTGCGCGGGTATGCGCAGAAGCAGCCCAAGCAGGAATACAAGCGCGAAGCATTTGAATTGTTCTCCGGCATGCTCACTGCAATCAAGACCGAAGTCACCCAGATCACCACCACGGTGCAGGTGCGTCAGCCTGAAGACGTGACGGCAGTCGATCTGCATGGCGAGCCATCGAACGTGCAATACCAGCATGCTGAATACAATGAGGCACAGGACTTTGCCGAGGCTGAGGCAGCTGTTACATCAGCAGAGGGCTATCCCAAGGTTGGCCGTAACGACCCCTGCCCGTGTGGGTCCGGCAAGAAATACAAGCAGTGCCACGGCAAGCTGAGCTAAGGAGTCACCATGCCTTACTACGTTTTTCGTATGGGAATGTTCAAGGTACTGGAAAAGCAGGGCGAGTGGCCCTCCTTCAAGGAAGCCAAGGCGCAAACCAATGCGTTGCGCAAAACGCTCGATCCCAAAACCGGCGACAAATACAAAATGATCTTCGCCGAGGATGAAATCACCGCGCAGGACACGCTTCTGGCTGAACGTGAACTGGATACCCGGCTGACCGGTGACGATTGGTAAATCGTTGCTGAATCAAGCGGTATGATGATGCCTCATGGCTGAATACAACGAAGCTGCCTACAAACTCGCCAGGCAGACCTACATCGAAAACAGCTGTCCCTTCGAACGGGCCTTGCTGTCGCGCTGTGTCGTGTGCGACCGTTCACGCAAGATCAATCTGGCCGAGCGCGAGGTGATTGCCTGCGGCGACACGGCAGTGCGTGAATATTGCCTGACGTTTTATGACGCGCTGCACGAGAACGCGCAGTTCGCATTGAAGACCAACCCCGATGCACCCTGGCCCTTTGGCAAGGAAATCCGTGCGCAGTGTGGAGGCGTTCGGGGCCTGGCGCTGGCACTGGATGGGCAGGGCGATGCCACCGCCAATATTGCCGCCACGGTGTTGCTGGCCAATGACCGTTTCGGCGACAGCAGCCAATTCCCTTATTCGGAAATCATGCGGGCCGTGGTGCATTACGAGCCGCGAAAGCGCCGTTCTTAATGCAACTGCGGCTTGACCGGGGAACCTGCGTGCTTCGGTCGTGTCATTTGGGTAGACCTTGTTTTCTGATTACACTGCCTGCGTGCGACGTTCATCTAACCGATTCCTGCTGATGCTGTTGATGCTGATTCTGCCGTTGCAGACATTTGCGTCTGCCGGCATGCTGGGTTGCGTGTCTGCGCATCCGGCCCCGCAGGAACGTGTAGCGGCCGCTGATGAAATGATGGCGGCTTGTCACGAGCAGCAACCGCAGCAGGATGCGCCCGTCACGCAACACAATTGCACGCACTGCGCAGTGTGCGCGCTGGCCTCGGTGTTGCCGGCCCCGGCCATCACGACACCGGCGTTGATTCCGGCCGCGGGTCGTTTTTAGTAACTGCTTTTATTAACGTTAAACGGTTTTATTACAGAAGGCCCCCAGCGGCCCCCCCCATTAAACCACGCCAGAAATGAATTCGCCCCCGGTTTGGGCG
>JANJUT010000131.1 GCA_024710445.1 Thiobacillus sp. | reverse complement strand
GAAGCCGTCATACTTACTCTCCATGAAAAATCGCATTGCATTCTGCGTGTCCGATCACACCGGCGTCACTGTCGAAGCAGTGGCGAAGAGCGTGCTGTCGCAGTTTCCTGCCTTTGAGTTTAGCCTGATTACCTTACCGTTCATCGACAATTCCGAGAAGGTGCAATCCGCTATTGAACGGATTGCCACCACACCCGATGCGCTGGTGTTTTCCACGCTGACCGACCCTGCCCTGCGTGACCGGCTACGCGACAGCACGCCCAGCCTGTTCGACGTCTTTGACCTGCTTTCCCCGGCAGTGGAAACCGCGCTGGGGCATGCAGCCACGCCCAGCGGCGGCCGCACCCATGGCATGGCGCACAACTACGAATCGCGCATGGACGCAGTCAATTTCAGTCTGGCACTGGATGATGGCCTGCAGCCACAACGACTCGATCAGGCCGACCTCATCCTGATCGGCGTGTCGCGCGTCGGCAAAACCCCCACCGCACTCTACCTCGCCCTGCAATACGGCCTGCGTGTCGCCAACTATCCGCTGACACCGGAAGACCTTGCCCAAAGCAGCCTGCCGCAACCACTCCTGGCACAGCTTCCCCGTCTGCGCGGCCTGACCCTGTCGGCCGAACGCCTGGCCGCCATCCGCCAGGCACGCTACCCCGACAGCCGCTATGCCAGCCTCGCGCAATGTCGCGAAGAACTCGTAGCCGCCGAACGCTTCTACGCCCTCCACGCCATTCCGGTCATCGACACCACCCGCATGTCGGTCGAGGAAATCGCCGCCCGCTTGCGCTCAGCCTGAATAACGACCTGTCATCCCGGGAAAAGGGCTGACGACTGTACTCGCCAGCATCGGCAGGAACCCCGAAGGCAAGTCTGCGCTTTCATGAAAAATGGCCTCGCGGCACCACGCCCCGCTTCAGTTTTGTCGAAACATGCCGAATAAGTACTGTGCATTCCGCGAAAAGGCACATGGTCGATGTCTGAAGAAAACAGGAGATTGAGTGGCATGACAACAAGCGATATCGCGTTCAACCCGGCAGTCTGGATCGAGAGTCTTGCGGCGGCATTGGCCGGTTTCCTTGCAGACCCACGTTTACGCTATACCTACGGCGTACAGCCCAACGTGGTCGAAGGAGAGCTTAGCCTGATTGTGGCACCCTGGCTGGAAACCGAAGACCGTGCCACCTACGACCACGTGATGGGCTTTGCCAAAGAGCACCAGTTGCGAATTGTGGAAGACCGGCGTACCGGCGAGCGGGCCTTGCCACACCCGAGCTGAGACACAGTAATAAAATACGCGATTCAGCCTAACCGCTGCCGCACGGCTTCAAACATGGCAATGGCCAGTGCTGCCGAGGCGTTCAATGATTCCATCCTGCCCGGCATCGGAATCTGAACCGTAGCGGTCGCTGCGGCACGTGCCTTATCCGACAAGCCCGCGCCTTCGTTGCCGACAATAATAGCCAGCGGACCTGTCAGGTCGCGCGCGAACACACTCCTGTCTTCACCTAACGCAAGGGCAAGACTCTGCCCTTCGAACGACGCACACCAGGCCGGAATATCCGCACCGCATTCGAGCGGCAACACAAACTGGGCACCCTGCCCGCCACGCAGCGCCTTGGGCGACCACGCGTCGTGGCAACCCTTGCTCAGCACCGCCAGCGTGGCACCTGCCGCTGCCCCGGTACGCAACATGGCACCCAGATTGCCGGGGTCCTGAATGTCTTCCAGCACCAACACCAGCGGCGGCGTATTGAAAGTGGGCGGCGTCAGCCAGGCGGCTTCGCTCAATACGCCCGTGGGCGTGGCTACAGGCGCCAGCTCGGCAAACAGTGCATCGGGCAGCACGATGGTTTTGGCATGCGGACATCGCCCCGCCAAGGCCCTGAAACGGCCCACGTCGAACGACGATGCGCATGCCAGCGTGTGTGGCTGGCCACCAGCTTCGAGATAGGCTGCCAGCAGATGTTCGCCGTCCAGCAGTGTCATCTGCGCCTCACGCCGGGCGCGCGCCGATTCGGCCAGTTTTTTCAGGCGCCTGAAAATGGGGTTGTCGCGCGAGGTGATGGTCGTTTCGCTCATGCACGGATTATCCGCGATCCACATGGCGGGCGTACACTTCCGCCATGCGGATCGCCCTTATCACCCCCTACGGCCGTGAACATCGCAACGGAAACTGGCACACGGCCGCACGCTGGACACGCTTCCTGCGTGAAGCCGGGCACACGGTGCGGGTACAGGTGGAATGGGACGACCGTCCGGCCGACCTGATGCTGGCGCTGCATGCACGACGCAGCTTTGCCTCGATCCAGTCCTTTGCCAAAGCGTTTCCGACCCGCCCATTGTTGGTGGCGCTGACCGGCACCGACCTCTACCGCGACATCCACGAAGACCGCCATGCCCAGCAGGCGCTGGAACTCGCGCACCGCCTGATCGTGCTGCAGGATCACGGCCCTGACGAACTGGCCGTGCATCTGGCCGCCAAAACGCGGGTGGTGTATCAGTCGGCACCCGACATTGCCCGCACACCTGAACGGCCGAACCTGTTCGACGTGCTGGCGATCGGTCACCTGCGCGAGGAGAAAGATCCGTTCCGCGCGGCCCTCGCTACGGCCTATCTGCCCGAAAACTCGGAAATCCAGATCACCCATTTCGGCGGCGCCCTGAGCGACGACATGGCCGACACCGCAGAGATGGCCCAGACCAAGCTGCCGCGCTGGACCTGGGCGGGCGACGTGCCGCACAAGACCGTGCTGAAGCGCCTGTCACGCGCGCATCTGCTGGTGATCAGTTCGGTGATGGAAGGCGGCGCCAATGTGATCTGCGAGGCACTCGCGGCCGATGTGCCGGTGCTGGCCTCGCACATGCCCGGCAACATCGGCATGCTGGGCGAGGATTACCCCGGTTATTTCCCGGTGGGCGACGAACGGCATCTGGCCAGGCTGTTATCGATGGCCGAAGACGATCCCGGTTTCTATGCCAACCTGCTCAAATATGGCCGGCTGCGACGCAGCCTGATGCGGCCGGAGCACGAAGCCAGCCGGCTGCGGCAAATCGTGGCGGAGTTCGAACAAACCACCGTCTGAGGACTCAGCCCCCGGCAAACAGGATGCCGAACATGCGTGCCCGTTCGGCCTCGCTCAAGCCCCGCAGCACCCGTACCGCCTCGCGCGCCACCCGCTCATCGCGCGTGATCGAATAATCGATCGCCAGTCTGCGCCAGACCTCGGCCAGCGCCGGGTCCATGGCCTGCAATTTTTGCAGCGCCTGCGTCACCCCTGCCTCGCCTTTTGCCAGGTAAAACGTCAGCCCCAGGTTATGCCAGCCCTGAATGTAATCAGGGGCGATTTCCACTGCCGCGCGATACGCGAGCATCGCCTCGCGGATGCGCCCACTGTCGCGGTAGGCATTGCCCAGGTTGTTGCGGGCCATGACATCGCCCGGCGCAACGCGCACATTTTGCTGATACGCGGCAATCGCTTCGGCCTGCCGCCCCATTTCATTCAGGGCGCGCCCCTGAACAAACCAGGCCAGCGGATTCCTGGTATCCACCCTGGCCCAGTCCTGCCCCCAGGCCAGCAGGCCCGGCCAGTCGCCGTGCTTTTCCAATGTCTGCGCGTGCATCACCCACTCGGCCTGTGAACGTGATGCAAGGGCAGCCCGCCCACCATCCAGGCCAAATGTCTGCGCGGCAGCGGCCACCGGCCCGGAACCCGTCAGGCACGACATCAACGCAAGCACACGTAAGCAAATCAGCATCAGCAAACAGCGCGGCCTGAAGCCACAAGACCAGCAAAATCAATGACATTCATTTTACGCCCCGCTTGACGCATCGTTTATCCTGTTCGGCTGTCCACATTCAGGCACCACCCCATGCACGCCACCGAACACTTCATCCCCGGCAAGGATGCCTCGCTCGAAGCCTCGATCGCCACCCTGCAATCCAAACTCGAAGCGATCGGCTTTCATATCGAGGAGCGCTCCTGGCTCAACCCGGTGGAAGGCGTCTGGTCGGTACATATCCGTGACCGCGATTGCCCGATTTTGTTCACCAACGGCAAGGGCGCCTCGGAACTGGCTGCGCGGGCGAGCGCGCTGGGCGAATATTTCGAACGTCTGTCGACCAATTATTTCTGGACCCATTTTTACCTGGGCGAAGCCATCGCCAACCGGGCCTACGTCCACCATCCCGACGAACGCTGGTTTGCCTCCGAAGACACCGCCTGGCCAGATGAACTGCTCACCCCTGAACTGCACACTCTGTACAACCCTGATAACAACGTGCGCGCCGATCAGTTGATCGACCTCAACTCCGGCAACGCCGCGCGCGGTATCTGCGCCATTCCCTACCAGCGGCTGCGCGACGGCGTGACGGCATATTTCCCGGTCAACCTCATCGGCAACCTGTTTGTCAGCAACGGCATGTCGGCCGGCAACACGCTGAAGGAAGCACGCACCCAGGCGCTGGCTGAAATCTTCGAGCGCCACATCAAGTTCCGCATCATCGCGGAAGGCCTGTGCCTGCCCGACGTGCCGGAAGACGTGATCAACCGCTATCCGCACATCGCCGCCGGCATCCGCGGCCTGCGCGAAGCCGGCTTCGGCATCGTGGTGAAGGACGCCTCGCTCGGCGGCCAGTACCCGGTGATGAACGTCACCCTGCTGCACCCCGACGACCAGGGCTGTTTCGCCAGCTTCGGCGCACACCCGCGCTTTGAAGTTGCGCTGGAACGTGCGCTGACCGAACTGCTGCAGGGCCGAGCGCTCGATTCGCTGGCGGGCTTTCCCGCCCCCGGCTTCGACGAAACTGAAATCGCCGACCCGCAAAATCTGGAAATTCACTTCGTCGATTCCAGCGGCGTCGTCAGCTGGCAGTTCCTGCGTGACACACCGGACTTCGAGTTCGTCGACTGGAACTTCGGCACCACCACCGAAGAGGACTACGCGTGGTCGGTCGATGCCCTGCACGCCGCCGGGCATGACCTCTACATCGCCGACTTCGAGCACCTCGGCGTCTACGCCTGCCGCATCCTGGTTCCCGGCGTGTCCGAGATCTATCCGGTCGAGGAACTCGAATTCGAAAACAACAGCGTCGGCAATCTGATCCGCCCGGCGCTGGCGCGCCTGCCCGAACTCACGGTCGAGGAATGCGCCGAGTTGCTCGACTTGATACTCGAACTCGAACTGGCCGACGACCGGCTGGTGACCGTGCTGATCGGCCTCACGCCCGATGCCGACTCACCCTGGGCCGATATCCGCGTCGGCGAAATCAAGCTGCTGCTCGCACTCGCCATCGGCGACGACAAAGCCATCCTTGAAGGCTGCACCTGGATTGCCCAATACGGCCAGCGCAGCGAAGCGCGGCTCAAGGTCTACCGCTGCATCGCCGACCTCGTCCAGCTTGACGACCCCAGCCCGTTCGAGCCCGCGCTGGTGCTGATGTACGGCCGCGAGACGCTGGAGCAGGCGTTCGCGCTGTTCAACCAGGATGAACGTTTCTTCGGGCTGACGACACTCGGCAAGAACTTCGAGGGCAGCGCGATTCACCAGCGCCTGCTCGAGGCATACCGCAAGGTGCGGGGCTAAGCCCACCGTTCACATCAACCGATGAAAATCCCCAAGCGCCTCGAACCCCTGCTCGAAGACGGCCTCATCGATGGCGTCGTGCGCCAGCTCATGAGCGGCAAGGAAGCCATGGTCTTCGTCGTCCATTGCGGCGACGACGTCCGCTGTGCCAAGGTCTACAAGGAAGCCAACAAACGCAGCTTTCGCCAGGCCGTCGACTACACCGAAAACCGCAAGACCAAGAACAGCCGCCAGGCGCGTGCCATGGCCAAAGGCACCAAATTTGGCCGTGAGATGCGGGAAGCCGCCTGGCAAAGCGCCGAAGTCGATGCCCTGTATCGGCTCGCCCATGCCGGCGTGCGTGTGCCGACGCCATACAATTTCCACGAAGGCGTGCTGCTGATGGAACTGGTGGCCGATGAGGACGGCAACGCCGCGCCCCGACTGAACGATGTGTCATTCACCGAAGCTGAAGCGCTTGCTCATCACGCCACCCTGATCCGGGAAGTGGTGCGCATGCTGTGCGCCGGCGTCATTCACGGCGACCTGTCCGAGTTCAACATCCTCGTCGCCGAAGACGGCCCGGTGATCATCGACCTGCCGCAAGCAGTCGATGCCGCCGGCAACAATCACGCCCAG
>JANJUT010000191.1 GCA_024710445.1 Thiobacillus sp. | reverse complement strand
TGGATGGGGGGTCCACTGGGCCCCCCCGGGCCTCCTGTGGCTATGTCCCGGCTGCGTAACTCGCACACGACTGTGATGCCCGTGAGCTCGGCAAGCAGGGCGGCATTGACTATCTGCAGCGTGTAGCCATCAGCGGGACGGTGGCGCAGGGTCTGTCCGTGACAGCCAATCGCACGCACGGTGTCGGGTTCAAGGCCATCAAGCAGGTGATTGACCGCATTGGCGTACAGATGCGCCAGTTCGTTGGCGGCACAGGCGGCGAGGTGGATTTCGTTGGGTTGCGGCGTGTGTAATGCCAGCAATCGGGCGCGCAGGGCGTCTGAATAAGGCAGGTAGTGGGTCTGGAGAAGCCGGGGCTGGCCTGCGGAGCCTATTTCGGCAAGAACCGCATCGACACCATCCAGACTGGTGCCGGACATGAGGCCGACATAATGTTCGGTCTCATGCGTTGGGACTGCGCTCAATCGAGGGCGGCTAGATTGGTGCCGCGCAGCAGGGCCAGTTTGTCTGACCAGTCGGCGGTCTGTTGCAGAAAACGTGCGCGCTGGGCAACAGCAAGCGGAGGGGCACCGGGTAGCTTGATGGCCATGGGATTTTGCGGGCGGCCAGCGATACGTACTTCGTAATGCAGGTGCGGTCCGGTCGATGCGCCGGTCGTGCCGACATAGGCGACAACCTGCCCCTGGTTGACCGAGCGACCGGGACGGATGCCGGTTGCAAACGCACTCAGGTGGGCATAGTAGGTTTCAAAGCCGTTGCTGTGCTTAAGGATAAGGAGGTTGCCGTACCCGCCTCTGCGACCAGCGAAAACAACTTTTGCATCACCGGTTGCCTTGACCCGGGTACCCGTCGGCGCGCCAAAATCAACACCGGTGTGTGCGCGGTGGAATCCATAAATGGGATGCTTGCGTGAGTTGGTAAAGCTGGAGGTGACACGGGAGAATTCGAGCGGCGAACGCAGGAAGCCCTTTTTCAGCGACTCACCCTCGGGCGTGTAGAAGCCTTCATTCCCGGATGTGTCGCGGAATAGAACAGCACGATAAGGTTTGCCCGAATTGACGAACTCGGCTGCCAGTAGCTGACCGGCGGAAACGGGCTCGCCGTTGCGGTAGTTCACCGTATAGATGACCGAGAATGTGTCGCCACGGCGCAGGTCTTCACGGAAGTCCAGGCTGGTGGAGAAAGTCTCAGCCATCTGGTTGGCGATCTTGTCGGGAATGCCGGCGCTGTCAGTCGCACCATAAAGTGACGACAAAATACGTCCGGAGCGCATGACCACGCGGGTTTCAAGCACAGCGCTGCTTTCAGCGGCGACATAGCTGTCGCCTTGCCGGCGAATGGTCAGCGCAGGCGCATTGCCACGTTCGAATTGAATGGTCAGCAATTGGCCGTCTTGCGTTGTTGTGGCCTGGATGCGCTTGCCGCTACGAATACTGGACGATAATTGGCGCACCGCATCGGTAGCCAGCAAGCCCTGGATTTCCAGGGCATCAATATTCAGTCGAGCCAACGCACTGGATAGCGTGTCGCCAGAGCGGATGACGCTTTCACGTTCAAATGTGGTGTTTGTGTTCACGCTAGCCAACACTGGCAGGGTGATGCTTTCGGTGATGGTTTCCGGGGTAATGTCGAGCGTGTTGGTATCCGGCGCCAGGCCGAAGGCGGCAACCACGCCAAAAAGCGGCAGGCTGGAGAGTGCAACCAGCGTGCGCAGGCTGAAGCGGCGTTCTGCACTGGTCATGCGATGGGTTAAGATTCTCAGTTTGGTGAGCGGCATAGACCGTTTCCCTTCTGTAATTGAGCCGGGAGTTTAACACAAGTACCCATCGGCTAATTTGTTCAATCCAAACAGCAGCTTGTGTGCTGAATGAAGCGGTATCTATGGTTTACGGTCAGGTTTGAGCAAACTTGACCTGTGGCAGAGAGGAATTTGATGCAGGACGTGTTGCAGGAAATAAAAAGGGGCACCGATGAACTGCTGGTCGAAGCCGAGTTGCTCGAGAAGCTGAAAACCGGACGCCCGCTGCGAATCAAGGCGGGCTTCGACCCGACTGCGCCTGATTTGCACCTTGGCCATACCGTATTGCTGAATAAGTTGCGTCAATTCCAGCAGTTGGGGCACCAGGTGGTTTTCCTGATCGGGGATTTCACCGGCATGATCGGCGACCCGACCGGTAAAAACACCACGCGGCCCCCATTGACACGCGAAGCGGTAGCTGAAAATGCCAAAACCTACCAGGAACAGGTATTCAAGATTCTCGACCCGGCCTTGACCGAGGTGCGGTTCAACTCGGAATGGATGGAGGACTTGGGGTCGGTGGGCATGATTCGCCTGGCCGCGACACATACCGTGGCGCGCATGCTGGAGCGGGACGACTTTCACAAGCGCTATACCGGCCAGCAACCGATCGCGATTCACGAGTTCCTGTATCCACTGATCCAGGGATATGACTCGGTCGCGTTGAAAGCCGACATCGAACTGGGTGGCACCGACCAGAAATTCAACCTGTTGATGGGGCGCGAACTGCAAAAGCATCATGGTCAACCCGCGCAGTGCATTCTGACCATGCCTTTGCTGGAAGGCACGGACGGTGTGAACAAGATGTCGAAGTCGCTCGGCAACTACATCGGCATCAATGAGCCGCCACAGGAGATTTTCGGCAAGCTGATGTCGATCTCCGATGAATTGATGTGGCGCTATATCCATCTGCTGTCATTCGAGTCGCTGCAGACGATAGAGGGCTGGAAGCAGCAAGTGGCCGATGGAACCAATCCCCGCAACATCAAGGTGGGATTTGCACAGGAAATCGTCGCCCGCTTTCATGATGCTGCCGCAGCAACGCAGGCGCTGGCCGATTTCGAGGCGCGCTTCCAGAAGGGGGCATTGCCGGATGAGATGCCGGAAATCAGCCTGCCGGGCATCGAGGGTGCGCTGTTGGTGCCCCAGTTATTGAAGCAGGCTGGCCTGGTGTCGAGCACCTCGGATGCCATGCGCCAGATCGCCGGAGGCGGGGTGCGCCTCGATGGCGAACGCGTGGCCGATAAAGGCGTGGCAGTGCCTGTGGGCGCAACCGTGGTGGCTCAAGTGGGGAAGCGGAAGTTTGCGCGTGTCACAATTATTTAAAATTAATTCGACGAAAGTGTTGACGGATGTTTTTTGCTCTGTAGAATGCGCACCTTCTCGAAACGCAGCGAGATCGGCAAAAAGCGGATCCAGTTGCTAATCGATTGATCTTTAACAATTTACAGCCGATAGGTGTGGGTGTTGTTGCGGTAGTTGTTCTGACTTAGGTTGGGATGACAACTAGCATAAATGCTCACACTTGAAATTGAAGTCAAATTCATTTTGAGTTGAGCGA
>JANJUT010000178.1 GCA_024710445.1 Thiobacillus sp. | reverse complement strand
GCACACGGACCTGAACCGTGCGCGTCTACCAATTCCGCCATCTGGGCAATAAGGCGCGCATTTTAGAGAGCAGAGAATAAATTGTCAACGAAGATGCCTACAAAAAAATCCCGCAGCCGTAGCAGCAAGCATCAAATTCCGGCAATCCGCCTGGCCGATCCGTTCTATGACCGCGAGGTAGAACGTTACGAATCACCGCTGCCCAGCAGGGAATACATCCTGCAATTGATCACCGATGCGGGCTGTCCGGTCGATGCGGATGCCTTTGCCGAGCAACTGCATATTACCGAGGCCGAACGCGATCTGTTTCAGCGTCGCCTCGGTGCCATGCAGCGCGACGGCCAGCTCATGCTCAACCGCAAGCGCCAGTTGTGCCTGCCGGACAAGCTCGATCTGATCAAGGGCCGGGTCGAAGGCCACCCGGACGGCTTTGGCTTTGTCACGCCGGACGAAGGCGGCGGCGACCTGTTTCTGTCAGCCAAGGAAATGCATCGCGTGCTGCACGGTGACAGGGTGCTGGTGCGCGTGTCGGGCTTCGACAAGCGCGGCCGCCGCGAAGGCAAGATTGTCGAAGTGCTGGAACACGTCAACAAATTCATCGTCGGCCGCTATTACCTTGAAGGCGGTGTCGGCTTCCTGATCGCCGAAAACCGCCGCATCAACCAGGACATCCTGGTTCCGGCCGAAAATGCAGGGAAAGCGCAGTCCGGTCAGGTTGTCACGGTGGAAATCGTCACCCAGCCCGGCGCGCATAACGAAGCCGTCGGCCGCGTATCCGAGATTCTGGGCAGCTACACCGGTCCCGGCATGGAAATCGAGATTGCGCTGCGCAAGCACGATCTGCCGTACGTGTTTCCGGACGATGTGGAAAAGCAGGCCGCGGGACTGCCCAAAAAAGTCCTGAAAAAGGACATGGTGGACCGTGAGGACATCCGCCATCTGCCCCTGGTCACCATCGACGGTGAAACCGCACGTGACTTTGACGACGCGGTGTACTGCGAACCGCTCGGCCGCAGTGGGTTCCGGCTCATCGTGGCGATTGCCGACGTCAGCCATTATGTGCGGCCAGGCGATGCGCTCGACACCGAAGCCTACACGCGCGGCACCTCGGTCTATTTCCCGCGCCGCGTCATCCCCATGCTGCCCGAGGCATTGTCCAACGGCCTGTGCTCGCTCAATCCGGAAGTCGACCGGCTCTCGATGGTGTGCGACATGCGCATCACCAGCACGGGCAGCATCAAGGAATACCGATTCTATCCGGCAGTGATTTATTCGCATGCTCGCCTGACATACAACCAGGTGTGGGACTGGCTCTCGGGCGCCGCCAAGCCGGACAAGAAGCAGGCTGCGCTGATGCCGCATCTGGAAGCGCTGGACAAGCTGTTCCGCGTGCTGCTGAAAGCGCGCGCCAAGCGCGGCGCGATTGATTTCGGCTCGACCGAAACGCAGATGATGTTCGACGAGCAGGGCAAGATCGAGGCCATCGTGCCGGTAATCCGCAACGATGCCCACCGCATCATCGAGGAATGCATGCTGTCGGCCAACGTCTGCGCGTCGGACTTCCTGCTGGAGAACAAGCAGCCCGCACTGTACCGCGTGCATGAAGGCCCCACCCCGGAAAAGCTCGCCTTGCTGCGCGGCTTCATGGCCGAATTCGGGCTCGACCTCGGCGGCGGCGACAAGCCACACGCCAAGGACTTCGGCGAGTTGCTGGAGAAAATCAAGCCGCGCCCCGATGCCGGCCTGCTGCAAACCGTGATGCTGCGTTCGCTCAAGCAGGCGGTCTACACGCCGGATAACAAGGGCCACTTCGGTCTGGCGTATGAGGGCTACACCCACTTCACTTCGCCGATCCGGCGCTATCCCGATCTGCTGGTGCATCGTGGCATCAAGGCCGTGCTGCAGGGCGAGAGGTTGCCTGCCAAGGGGCTGCCCGAAATCGGTGTGCATTGCTCGATGACCGAGCGCCGCGCCGACGATGCCACGCGCGATGTCGACGCCTGGCTGAAAACCTATTTCATGCGCGATCACATCGGCAACGAATACAACGGCACCGTCAGCGCCGTCACCAGCTTCGGCATCTTTGTCTCCCTCGATGAGATTTTCACCGAAGGTCTGGTGCATGTGTCCGAGTTGGGCCAGGATTACTTCCACTACGACCAGGGCAAACACTGGATGCTTGGCGAGCGCACCGGCAAATGCTATCGCCTCGGCGATCGCGTGCGCATCAAGGTCATGCGTGCCGACATCGAAACCAGCAAGGTCGATTTCAGCCTGGTCGAGCAGGACACCTCGGCACTCGACATGCAGCGCGCATTCGAGAAAAAGGCGCCGGAAGCAAAACCGGATAAATCCGGAACGCCCAAATCCAAGGCCAAGCCTGCCAAATCCAAGGCAGCAAAAACCAGGACGGGTGGCAAGAAGCAATGAGCGAGAAGTCTGCCGATAAATACGGCACAGAAAAACACGGCGCAGAAAAACTCATCTATGGGTTTCATGCCGTGCTTGCGCGGCTGCGGCAGGACCCGTCGGGCGTGCTGGAAATCTATCTCGACCTCACCCGCCGTGATGCACGGGCACGCGATCTGGTCAAACAGGCCAAGGACAACAAGGTTGGACTCGCGCAGGTCGAGGCCGACCGGCTGAATCGGCTGGTTGGCAAGAATGCCAATCACCAGGGCGTCGTTGCCCGCGTCAAGCCGGTTGCACTCACCCATTCGCTCGACGAAGTGCTGGAGAGCATCAAGGGCCCGCCGCTGCTGCTCATCCTCGATGGCATCACCGACCCGCACAACCTCGGTGCCATCATGCGCTCGGCCGATGCCTTCGGCGTGCACGCCGTCATCGCGCCCAAGGACAACGCCGTCGGCATCAACGCCACCGTGGAAAAGGTCGCTTCCGGTGCGGCCGATACCGTGCCCTACATCATGGTCACCAATCTGTCGCGCACCATCGAGGAACTCAAGGAACACAACATCTGGGTCATCGCCACCGACATGGACGGCGAGCAGCCCCTGTCGAAAATCGACGCCAAGACCGGCATCGCCTGGGTGCTCGGCGCCGAGGGCGCGGGCATCCGCCGCCTGGTCAAGCAAAACTGCGATCAGGTCGCGCGCATCCCGATTGGCGGCACGGTGGAAAGCCTCAACGTCTCAGTGTCGGCAGCGCTGTGTCTGTATGAGACGGCGCGGCAGCGGAGTGCGTGAGAATTCACCAATCATTACAGCACTGATTTTGACTTTCATCCCCTTCACGATCAACCAGCAAAACAGTATTTCCGAATCAGACGATTTTCGAGCCGGACGCTCTGCAAGACCTGATCCCATCGTCGCATCCGGGTCACGCTCTCCCCGCACGGAAAAAATGAACTATGTTGAGTAACTTGCTTGATCCTTTACTGGGAGACCAGGGATCAGGCCATTGCCCACTGGGCAATTTACTCAAGGAGATGAATGATGCGTACACGATTGATGATTGCAGCGATGATGGCGGCGGCATTGGCCGCACCGCATGCCTTGGCGCAAATGCCGGCCAAGGGGGATAAACCGGCGATGCCGATGGCCAGTGACGCCGATATGGACAAGTACTACGCGGCGATGCAGGAACGGTATAAAAGAATGCAGGAGCAGATGGCGCGCCTGAGCAAGGCGAAAGATCCTGTAGAGCGCCAGAAAATCCTGGAAGAACACTGGAAGACCATGCATGAAGGAATGGATACGATGATGGGTCGTGGCGGCATGGGGCACGGCATGATGATGGGTGGGATGGGCATGATGGGCGGCATGGGGCCAGGCGGCGGCATGGGGCCCGGGGGAAAAATGGGTCCCGGAGCGGGTATGGGTCCCGGAGCGGGTATGGGACCCATGTCCCCGGACATGCTGAATCAGCGCCAGCGCCGCATCGAGCAACGCATGGATATGATGCAGATGATGATGGACCAGATGATGCAGCATCAGGGCATGGGCGGCCAGATGCCCGGTGCCAGATAAGTCCGGCTGAATCCCGCTACTTGCGCCCCGGCAAAACCGGGGCGTTTCCATTCAGGCATCCGTGCAGCGGTTCACTCCAGTTCCTGCAAGCGCAACAATCGCGCCGCTTCTTCATCCCGCGCATCGTCAATCTCCCGCATCACGCCTTCCAGATCAACCGGCGGCAGGGTGCTTTCGAACTGGCCGGTGAGTTCGCTATCGGGGCGCAGCTCGCCGTGCTCGTACAGCGCCCAGATTTCTTCAGCGTATCGTGTGGTCAACAGCGTTGGCGCGTATTGTCCGAAGTAGGTCCTGAGATTGTTTACGTCGCGCGTCAGCATGGCCTGGGCGTGATTGTTGCCGGCGGCATCGACTGCTTGCGGCAGGCCCTCAGGCTGAAAAATCCGCTGGTCCCCTCGGCCTCGCCCTTGACGC
>JANJUT010000175.1 GCA_024710445.1 Thiobacillus sp. | reverse complement strand
AGGAGGGCCAGCTGGGACCGATCACCTTCGGCAAGCTATTCGATGCGGCCGGCCAACCGGTCACCACGGTGGCCGGCAAGCTGCGCGCGGACATGCTGGACGTGGACAGCCTGCGCGTCGGCGACGCCAATATCAGCGGGGTGATCCGGTCCAGCGCCGTGAACAGCGCCGGCCAGCGCCGCTGGGTGCTGGACAAGAACGCCGGCCTCACCCTCAACGGCTCGGGCGCAGGCGGGCGCATGGAGATCCGTGACACCGTGATCAAGGTGTTCGACAGCAGTGGCCGCCTGCGCGTGCAGATTGGGGACCTCAACGCATGAATCCGGGATTCCGCACCTACGATGCGGCAGGCCGTGAGACCTTCAATATCTTCATGCCGGTTATCAGGCAGGAGACCCGGCTCTACATTGGGGCAAACAGCTCAGGGTGGATCGATATGTCTGCATACCTTGGCGGCGATGCCGCGGTGCGGTTTATCCCCGCAAGCTACTCATTCTTCAGTTCCGCGGTGGCGCCCTATGCCTACCTGAACGGCGCCGGGCTGTCTTATGTGAATGGCGACACGGCTCACTACGCAATCGTCACCGGGGTGGTTCGATGAGCTTTGGCTTTGCCGTCACCAACGACCTGGGCCGGCGGGTGATCGATGAGAGTCACGGGCTGTATGTGGTCGTGCCGGCAACTGTTACTCGGGAGCATCTGCAATACAGCGAGCCGCGCGGCGTCGCCTATAACTGGTACGAGCGAGTGGGGGTGCGGATAACCTTCAGTCGCCCGTACCTGGGCGACGAGCCGCCCATGCTCTTTATGAAGGGCAATGGTTCGCACCCGTCCGAGTACAACCAGTACTGGTACAAGCACTTTGGCACCATGTGGTACAACGAACTACGCTACCAGCTGTTTGGTGGGCCGGGCTGGTGGACGGGGGCCTTTATTGGCGCCAGCGTTTATACGGGCTGGAGCTACAGCTCTACGCCGCCCGCCAAGCAGCTCACGGGGTGGGATCTACGCAGCTGGTTTATGGCCGCCGGCACGGCTGCCGCGCCTGGCCCTGACGGCATGGGCGCAGTGGTCTTCGATGCTGGCGGGCGGGTGGTGTTCAACTCCAACGACAACTTCATCGAAGTGCAGGGCTACAGCAACGCCTGGCGCTATCTCGGTCGTAGTGAATATGGCAGCGAGTACATCGAGAACTGGATACTCGACGGCCTGGCCGTGCCTACGTCTGCCTCCGGGCACTGGATCTCGCTAATACCTTTTATGCGCTACCGGCGCTACAACGGCGAGGTGGCGTTGGCATTCCCTGGCAACCTGACGAGCGGGCAGAACCCGCAGGTGCTGGTCGTTGGCGGCCGCTCCGGCAGCAAGTTCCATATGCCGGCGCTGGTGGTCAAGGCCAAGCTGCCGATCAGCTATAAGTACGCCTGAGTGCGGTAAACTGACCATTCAATCATTGTCGGGAGACAACGATGCCACAGCCCAACGAAAGAGCCTTCCTGCAGCACGTGCTGCAGGGCCAGGCTGCGCCCATCCTGTTCTGCGAAGCCCTGTTTCGCATCTCGCAAACCCTCGACGACCTGATCGACGGCGACAAGCCGGTCACCGGCGATGCCGTGTACCGCGCCTTCTGGGAGGCGCTGGTCGATCTGCCGGGCAACCCCTTCTATCGCCAGCACGAGAGCGCCCTGCGTCCGCTGATGGCCGCCGCGCTGCAGGACTGGCGCGACAGCGTGACCCTGGAGCGGGCCGGCGACCATCACGGCCGCACCCTGGCCTTCGTCCTGCGCGACCAGCTCACTGGCGTGGTGGTGCAATGCGCCGGCATCGTTGGCGGTTTCGAGTGGATGCAGCAGGTCTCGGCGGAGATCCGCCGGCACTTCCACGAGGACGCGCTGGTCGACTACCTGGCAGAGCTCAAGACCGGCCAGGCGACCACCGGCGAAGGCGAAGCCTACGGGCGCGCGCACGGCGCCGAGTTGCAGTCATGAGCGGCGGCGGCGGTGGCGACAACGACATCAAGGACACCCCCGAACAGCGTTACGCGGCGCAGGTGGCGGCGGAGAAGTGGAACTTTGCCCAGAACACCCTGGCGCCGCTCGAAAACGAGTACATGGCGCGCGTCGAGGACATGGATTCCGAGGGCCGCAAGAGCTACGTCCGCGGCGTTGCCAGCCAGGCGTCACAGGCGCAGCTGGGCAACGGCTTGAATGAAGTCGGCATGCAGCTCGGCCAGGGCGGCATCAACCCCAGCAGCGGGCGCTGGAACGGCACCATGGCCGACTATGGCCAGGGCGTCGCCTTGTCCGGCGGCGAGACCATGGGGCGCGCTCAGTTCCAGAACGGCAGCGAGCAGGTGCGCGGCCTGCAGAACATCGTCGCCATCGGCTCAGGGCAGGAAGGCCAGGCGCAGGCGGGTCTCGGGCAGATCGCCGCGCAGTCGGCCGCCGACGCGCGCAGCGATGCCGCCAACAGCTATAACCGGCGCTCGGCCAACCTGCAGCTGCTGGGCGCGGTGGCGGGCGCGGCGACCAGCTACGGGATGAACAAATTTGGCGGCGCCGCACCCTCGGCCGGGACGAGCCCGAGTGTGGGCCTGTCCGGTTTCGACAACGGCTACGGGTTCAGCAGCAGCTCGCTCAACGGCATGAAGTACGGGAGCTGACCATGGCAGTCACGATCGATCCGAGCAAGGCCTTCTCCGGCGACCAGGGCGCCTCGACGGTGCTCGGCCAGCTGTACCGCGCGCAGTGGGATGACTGGAAGCTGCGCTTTCAGCCCTATATCGGCGACCTGG
>JANJUT010000163.1 GCA_024710445.1 Thiobacillus sp. | reverse complement strand
CAAGGCCGGCATGCCCAAGGCGTCCGAAGCCAAGCGCTACTGATCATGCATCAGGCGGGCTACGGTCCACACCCTGCAGCCAGCCGATTACCTTGTTACTGGAGACAGACATGAAATCCTTACACCCTCGCTTGCAGAATCTGGCGCTCGCCGCCACGCTGAGCGCCGCTTTCGCCACACCGGCGCTTGCCGCACCGGCCGGGCCCGGCTTCAAAGCCGCTGACCGCAACGGCGACGGCCTGATCAGCCAGAAGGAATTTGCCGACCAGGGCGGCTACAAACAGGCTTTCCAGAAAGGCGATGCCAACCTTGACTACCACCTGGACAAAAACGAATTCATCGTGGCCCGTGCCCACAACGATCGCCTCAAAACCGGCCAATATGCCGATGACGCATGGATTACCGACCGGGTCAAAACACAGTTGCTGAAAGACAAGAGCGTGGAAGGCGTGGAAGTGAATGTGGAAACCCATCAGGGCACGGTACAGCTATCGGGCTGGGTCAACGACGCGACCCAGATTGCCCTGGCCGAATTCGTTGCGGTCGGCGTCGAAGGGGTGAAAGACATCAGGAACGAGCTGCAGGTCAGGTACTGACCCCGGGATCCGGCCGGTTGAAGCGTATGCCGCTGCCCGCCCCCTATAAACATGAGGAAAACGATATGAGCAAGACCAGGCAAACTCCCGGCGACGAACCCATGCAGATGCTCGAGTGGTGCGGAACCCTGAGCGCTAGCGAACAGGCCGCCCCGGCAAAATCAAAACGGACGCATGCCTGGCATGCCTCCTATAGCGTACTGGCCGTATTGACCAGCATGCTGATCCTGAGCGGCTGCGACAGCAAGAATCCGGCCGAGCAGGCAAACGAACAAATCGACCAGGCCGCACAGGAAATGAAGAAGGAAGCAGGCCCGTTGTATGACAAAGCCACGGTTGCGCCGGACCCAACGCAAGAACCTGTGGGTACCCAGGATGAGGCTAACGAGGCGGCCGGGCCACCCGGTGACGATATGCAAAAGCAGTAATGCCCGCCTGGCCACAAGGCAGGGGCCCCGGCTTTTTGCATGACCGATCAAACCATCAGAACTTGTAGCTGTACATCAGCTGCCAGTTCAGCTGGCTGTGATCAATCCGCATGCCGCCATTGCCAATTATGGCCGGTCCGGTTCCGGTTACGGACACCTCCGGTACGTAGCTCAGCGCGAAATTGAGTTCGGACTTCGGATTGAAGGCATAGCCAAAACCCGCCGTATAGTGGCTTTCCACGATGGCCGGCCACAGGTAATTCACAAACTGGTTCGGGATCGGGTTCTTGCCGTAGTTGTAACCAACGCGGCCGGTCAGCGCGTCATTGAGTTTGTAAGACAGACCCAGAGCCAGCACGATCTGGTCATCCCAGTCCTGCTGGAAAGGAGCGACCACCGCGCCATTCTGATAAATAGTCACCGTATTCATGCTGCTGCCCCACAGCACGTCCTTGAGGTCGGCAGCAACCATGAGGCGGTCATTCGCCTGCCAGGCCAGACCCAATGCCACCACGGCCGGCATGTCGAAGCCTTCAACCTTGTAGCCATCACCCTTGAGGTTGGGCAGGTTGGCAGCGGTCTGGTAGACGCCACCCAGGGTCAGCCCATCGTTAAGCTTGTAAGTAAAACCAAGTTTGGCCGCCACGCTGTAACCCTTGGCGGCGCCGGTGAAATCGCTGTCATCCTTGAAGTTGATGCCGTAACCGGACACCACCATGTCCATCCCGGCCCAGACGATATCGACACTACCCCCCACGTTGAAACGGTCATTCACGGAGTAGGCGAGCGGGAAAATCAGCCGGCCCACGCCCACCTGCGCCATGTCGCCGCTGGCGTACTCGGTGCCCATGCCACCCTGACCGTAGATGCCCGCACCGTAAGCCAGCTTGCCCTGCTTTTTCACGTAACCGAAAGCCGGCATGTAGAACGCATCTGCACTGGACTCACCAATTCCCATGGACGTATTCACGTCCGGACCGACAAAGCCCACCATTACGTCGATGCGGCTGCCGGGGGCCATCAAGCCAAGGGTGGCCGGATTGTTGGCCAGCGCGGCAGTGCCGTTGTCATGCGCCATGGCGGCGCCGCCCATTCCGGCAGCGATCGGGCCATAGCCGTCCATCAGCATGCCGTTGGTAGCGAGTGCCATAACAGGCATAGTCATTCCGACCACGGCCAAGCCAGCCGTGAGTTTTTTCAATTGCATCAAGGTCTCCTGCGACGCGGGTTATATAAGAAAAACGCGGGATTCTAACGTAGATGGGCGCGGGAAACCCATTGAACCTGCACCTGGAATAACGCTTATCTACCGGGTGAATCGGCAGCATCTAGCAAAACATGAGGCCTGATCGACGTTACATTGGGTTACACCTTGTTACCCGTGCCAAACATGGCGCTTACACAGTGCCCCTACAGTGCGGTTGTCCGCCGGTATCACGCCAGCGACACCATTCAACTGAACAGGAGCGACACCATGAAAACCAATCTGATGAAAGCAAGCCTTGGCGCACTGACACTCGCAGTCGGCTTGGGTCTGACCGCAACGAGCGTCCAGGCCGACTGGGGGCAACAGCAGCGTGTCCATTCCGATCACGGCAATCGTTACGACCAGCAAAGCCGGCACGTCCAGCAGCAAATCCATGCCCGCCAGGACCGGCAGATGGACCACATCCAGGCGGGAATGCGCTCCGGCAGGTTGACGCGCATGGAATTCCGCGAGTTAATGCACGAACAGCACGATATTCGCGCCATGGCGCGACATTTCCGCGCAGATGGCTTCATTAGCGCACGAGAATTTCACCGCCTCGATCAAGCACTGGACCGCGCCAGCCGTAATATCCACGAAGAACGGCACGACCGTCAGGTGCGTTACGCTTCCGGCCACGGCCCCCGGTTCAACTAATTTTCTTACTTCAAGGAGCATGCAATGAAGAACGCCCCCATCCTTCTCGCCCTCGCCGCGTGCGTGAGTGCCGGCCCCGTATTCGCCGACCCGCCCAGGCACGCCCCCGCGTATGGGTACGATAAAAAAGACCACGATGATGACCGCAAGAAATCCAGGAAAGCCAAGCACTACACCGGTAAAAGCGGCGTGGTGTACGTGCAGGACTACGGCATTTCGAGCGGGCGGTGCAACCGCGACGAAATTGGCGCGGTCATCGGTGGCGTGACCGGCGCGGTTATTGGCGGCCGCGTGGCGGACCGCGAAGATCGCGTCGTCGGCATGGTGGTCGGCGGCGTGCTCGGCGCGGTACTCGGCCACGCCATCGGCGACAGCATGGACGAGCGCGACCGCGCCTGTATCGGCCATTCGCTTGAACTGGGTCGTCCCGGCGTGCCGGTGGTGTGGCGCAACAGCGGCCATCATTACCACTTCACTCCGCGCGGCGATGCACGCGACGGTTGTCGCTACGCCACCCTGGTGGTGGATGGGCGCAGACCACACGAAGTGCTGGCGTGCCCGGCCGGGCGCGGGGAGTGGACCTTCCGCCGCTACTGAGTCCCGGCCAGCCGCGGGGCCAGCACGCCAAGCCTGTTAGAATCCCGGCTTTGCGTCCTGGCCCTGTTTGTGGCTACACCATGTCTGCACTCAAAAACGATACCTTTCTGCGCGCGCTGATGCGCCAGCCCACTGACTACACGCCCATGTGGCTGATGCGCCAGGCGGGCCGCTATCTGCCGGAATACAACGCCACCCGCGCCCGTGCCGGTGATTTTCTAACCCTGTGCAAAACGCCCGATCTGGCAACCGAAGTCACGCTGCAGCCGCTGGCACGCTATCCGCTCGACGCTGCCATCCTGTTTTCCGACATTCTCACCGTGCCCGACGCCATGGGCCTGGGACTGTACTTTGCCGAAGGCGAAGGCCCACGCTTTGAACGCCCGCTGCGCGACGAATGGGAGATCCGCGATCTTTCCGTGCCCGACCCCAACGACAAGCTCGGCTACGTCATGGATGCGGTCAAAAGCATCCGCCGCGCACTGGATGGCTCGGTGCCGCTGATCGGCTTTTCCGGCAGTCCGTATACACTGGCCTGCTACATGATCGAAGGCGGCGGTTCGTCCGACTACCGCCACATCAAGACCATGCTCTACAGCCGCCCCGACCTGCTGCACCGCATCCTCGACATCAACACCCAGGCGGTGACCGCCTACCTCAATGCCCAGATCGAAGCCGGCGCGCAAGCGGTGATGATTTTCGATTCCTGGGGCGGCAGCCTCACCCCCCACGCCTACAGGGAATTCTCGCTGGCCTACATGGAGCGCATCGTCGCCGGCCTGATCAAGGAACGCGAAGGTCGCAAAGTGCCCAGCATTGTCTTTACCAAAGGCGGCGGCAACTGGCTGGAAGCGATGGCATCGATCGGCTCCGACGCCATCGGCCTCGACTGGTCGACCGACATTGGTGAAGCCCGCCGCCGGGTGGGCGACAAGGTCGCGCTGCAAGGCAACCTCGACCCCTCCGCCCTGCAC
>JANJUT010000158.1 GCA_024710445.1 Thiobacillus sp. | reverse complement strand
GTTGTAGAAGCGCATGCCCAGGCTCGCCACGTGCGCACCCAGATTCCATACCGGCGGAACAAACTCGTCGCAACGCCTGGACCGCCCCAACTCGGGGTCGGCAATCGTCCCGCCATGGCAATACGGATAGCCAAAATGCTGGCCTGTCCGGCTCACACGATTGAGTTCATCCGGTGGTGCATCGTCGCCCAGCCAGTCGCGGCCATTGTCGGTAAACCACAATTCCCCGCTTTGCGGCTGCCAGTCGAAACCCACGCTGTTGCGCACGCCGCGCGCCACCGCCTCGATCCTGCCGCTCGTCACATCGAGCCGGGTAATGGTTGCATAGCGGTCCGGATCGGCTTCGCAGATATTGCAGGGGGCGCCCACGGGTACATAAAGCTTGCCGTCCGGGCCGAAGGCAATGAACTTCCAGCCGTGATGCGTCTCGCCTGGGTAAGCATCGGTCACGACTTCGGGCGCAGGAGGATGACTCACGCGCGCCTCGATATTGCGCAGACGCACGATCCGGTTCACGGCCGAGACATAGAGATCGCCGTCGCGATAGGCCACGCCAACCGGCATCGTCATCCTGTCAGCGATCACGACCGGCTTGTGCGGACTTTTCAGGGGAATCGCGTAGACCTTGCCCTCGCGCATGCTGCCCACGAACAGCATGGTTTTCCCCAATGCCATCTGCCGGGCGTTGGCGACACGGGCAAACACTTCGATCTGAAATCCCGGCGGCAGCGAGAGGCTGGACAAAGGAAGCGGCATGCCACCTGCCGCGGCATGGATGATCGCAGCTGACGCCATGAGCCCGGCCAGCCAAACCCAACCCCCGGCACGCCAACGTTTCATGGCACCGTCTGTCCGACCGGCCGGAGCGGAATCAGGATTTCGAAACGCACCCGTAACCACGGGTCGCGCACCTCGGCCAGCCGGCTGATGCGCGCCACCGGAGTTTCGCCGCCATCCATGAAGCGGGCGATATCGGTATTTTCACGGCGCGGCACATAGCCGATCTTCTGGCCCTGCCACTCGACCCGCACGGCTTTTGCATCGTGCACATTGTCCGGCTCGCGAATCAGGGCAAGCGCATCGCCCACCCGCATCCGCGGCCACAGTGTCTTGCCCGCGTGATACTGAAACCCGGCCAGCGGTGAATCCTGCAGCAGGATGTGGGCGGCAGTCTGGGCGTGCGCAGGGTTCAGCCACACCAGCAGCAGGCCGGCCAGACCGAAGATGGCGCGGCGGCCAATGCACAAGCCGGGTCTGGCTTTCATTTCAACAGAATGGATCTGCACTGTGCCCATCACCTTCATCCCGACCATGTTGAAGAGGAAGCCCCCCATTCTACTGAGAAACACGCGATCAAATCCGCAATAACGGAACAGTTTCAGCTTTAGTTTTTTCACTGGACAAGCTGTCACAAGCTTGAGGTAGGATGAATGCATTCTCATCACCGGGCCACCATCAAATTGCCATGCCGAGAAAATCTGTAGCGCCAACCAAACTGTTTGTCCTTGACACCAATGTGCTGATGCACGACCCCACCAGCCTGTATCGTTTTGAAGAGCACGATGTGTATGTGCCGATCGCCACACTGGAAGAACTCGACATGCACAAGAAGGGCATGACCGAGGTGTCGCGCAACGCGCGCCAGGCCAGCCGTTTCATCGACGAGATCGTCAGCAAGCTCGACTCCATCGAGGACGGCGTGCCGCTTGCGGCCCACAGCCACAATGCGGCCACCGGCAAGCTGTTCCTGCAGACCGAGGCGATCTCCGGCGACATCCCCATGAACCTGCCGACCAGCAAGGTCGATAACCAGATTCTCGGTGTGGTGCTGTTCCTCTCGCGCCATCACCCCAAGCGTCAGGTCATCCTGGTGTCGAAAGACATCAATATGCGCATCAAGGCGCGCGCGCTGGGCCTGCCCGCTGAAGACTACTTCAACGACAAGGTGCTGGAAGACACCGACCTGCTCTACGCCGGCCTGCGCGAATTGCCGGCCGACTTCTGGGACACCCACGGCAAGGGCATGGAATCATGGCAGGCCAACGGCCATACCTATTACCGCGTCAAAGGGCCATTGATTTCGACCTTTCTACCCAACGAGTTCGTCTATCAGGAAGGCCCCAATCCGCTCTACGCCAAGGTGCTGAAGGTCGAAGGCAAGCAGGCAGAAATGGTCACGGTGCGCGACTTCAGCCACCAGAAAAACAATGTCTGGGGCATTACCGCGCGCAACCGCGAGCAGAACTTTGCGCTCAATGTGTTGATGGATCCCGAGATCGATTTCGTCACCCTGCTCGGCCAGGCCGGCACCGGCAAGACCCTGCTCACGCTGGCCTCGGCACTCGCCCAGGTGCTGGACAAGAAAATCTACACCGAGATCATCATGACACGCGTTACCGTGCCGGTGGGCGAGGACATCGGCTTTTTGCCCGGCACCGAGGAAGAAAAAATGACGCCGTGGATGGGTGCCCTGGAAGACAACCTTGATGTGCTGAACAAGAGTGACGACGAAGGTGGTGACTGGGGACGCGCTGCGACGCAGGATTTGATCCGTAGCCGCATCAAGGTCAAATCGTTAAATTTCATGCGTGGACGGACTTTCCTCAATAAGTTTCTTATTATTGATGAAGCACAGAACCTCACGCCCAAGCAGATGAAGACGCTGATCACGCGCGCCGGGCCGGGAACCAAGGTGGTTTGTCTGGGCAACATCTCACAGATCGACACACCCTACCTCACCGAAGGCAGTTCCGGGCTCACCTACGTGGTGGATCACTTCAAGGGGTGGCTGCACAACGGCCATGTCACCCTGCAGCGCGGCGAGCGTTCACGCCTGGCCGATTACGCAGCCGAGGTGCTATGACCCCAACCCACTAAGGAGACAGCTCATGACCCCCCATTCAAAACACTGGATCATTCTGGCAGCCGGCCTCACCCTCGCCGTGCCTGCCCATGCCTTTGACTTGGGCGGGTTCTTGAAAGGCGTCATCAGCAAACCCGACAGCACCCCCACAGCCAGCGGCGTCGATGCACTCTCCAACACCGACATCAACGCCGGCCTCAAAGAAGCGCTGACGCGCGGCGCCGATGCTGCGGTTGCCCAACTCGGTCAACAGGATGGATTCTTCGGCAACGCCGCGCTGAAAATCCCGTTGCCGCCCGGCCTGCAAAAAGCCGAAAAGGCCATGCACCTATTTGGCATGGGCAAACAGGCCGACGCACTGGTGCTGTCGATGAACCGTGCGGCCGAGGCGGCCGTGCCGGAAGCCAGGACCCTGCTGGTCGATGCCGTCAAAGAAATGTCGCTGGAAGATGCCAAAGGCATTCTGACTGGCGGCAAAACCTCGGCCACTGACTTCTTTCGCACCAAAACCGAAGCCAAACTCACCGAGCGCTTTGGTCCCATCGTCAAAGCCACCACGGACAAGGTCGGACTGGCGCAGCAATACAACCAGTACGCCGGGCTGGCCGCGCAATTCAATCTGGTCGACAGGAACCAGGCCAATGTCGAACAGTACGTGACCCAGCAGGCACTCGACCGGCTCTACACCCTGATTGGCGAAAAGGAAGCAGCCATTCGCGCCAATCCGTTGCAGGCTGGCAGCGATTTGCTGCAGAAGGTTTTTGGCGCCGTGATGGGCAAGTAAGTCTTCTGGATGCGCCTGCGGTATGCTTGGGGCTGGTTCATACCAGCCCTTTTTAATGCCATGGCCATCAAAACAAAAACACTCAGCCTGCTAGCCGGATTACTGCTCGCCCTTCCCGCCCAGGCTTGGGAAATCGGCGAATTCAAGAACGGCATGGGCCGCGATGATGTCCAGCAGGCACTCAAGACCTGGAATTTCGACAAGATCCTGCCGGTTGGCAATGATGGCCTGTTTGCCTACGATGCGCCCAACAACCCGGCTGGGCGCCGTTTTCTATTCACCTTCTGCAACGACAAGCTGGTGGCATTCGACCAGGAAGTCGAACCGGCCTTCCGCCACTTTATCGTCATCGCATCCAATTATTCCAACCTCTACGGCAACCCGCTCAAGGTCATCCCCTATACCAGCGTCATCGCCAACGGCGAGAAAAGCCTGCTGGCCATGTTCTGGCGCAAAGGCTCCGATTACATGGGCGTGAAATACGTGCTGTATCCGGCGGGCGAACAGCTCTCGATGACCTGGCAGGTCAGCAACAACTGCTGGCAGGCACCGCGCTGACACGCACCCCAAAGCGGCCTTGATGGCCGCTTTTTCTTATGCTTTACCTCTGCCTATTTCTTGCCCACGGGCTCATCGGCCATGCGCCATATATCCACATCCCTGCCTTGCTCACGGAAATGTTCCGCCCTGGCGGACAGGTAGCGCTGGAAGCTCGGCTCTTTCAGATATGCCCCGCTCAACACATAGGTGAAAATGCCCTGCGTATGAAAGAGTTTGAAAAAGGCCTCGGAACGGATGATCTCCTTCCCCTTCTCGTTGAACACCACGATCGATGGCGCATATTTGATATCCAGTTCCTTCGCCCATTCGCGCGCCGTGGTGGTTTTTCCCTGTGGCGTGATCAGTGGCGTGCCTGACCACATGTTGAGCTGAATCGTATCGAACTGGGCGATGATGTTGCGCGTCTCCTTGTCCGGAAGCACCCTCGCATGCAACTCGGCACAACTGGGGCAGTCCCGCTGCTCGAAAAAGACAGCAATCGGCCTGGCCTTGCCACCCTTGCGCGTCAAGTCAAAGGGCGGACGCTTGAAGAAGGATTCATCGATCAATTCACCGCCGGTTTCAGGCGGCTGATGGGCTGCAACGTAATCGCGGTAGCTTGTTTCCTTTTCCTTGCCCTGCGCGACAAACTCCAGCGCTGTCTTGAAACGGGCGGGCGGGATGAAGCCATTCAGTCGCAGGACGGTTTGTCCGGCCTCATCCAGGAACAGAATGCTCGGTGTGTATTGCACCTTGAGGCTGGCGGCAAACTGCTTCTCCGTCATGCGCTGATGGTCGAGCGCAACCACCTCACGGTCGCCCCACATATTGATGGCAATCACATCAAAGTTCTTCTTCAGGTAGGTTTCGATATCCTGTTGCGACAGGTTGCGCTCAACCAGAGCATGGCAATAGGGACAGTTGTCCTGCGTGAACAGAATCATCACGCGCTTGTTGTTCGATCGGGCTTCCGCGATATCGTCCTTCAGGTTCAGGAAGCTTTCCTTGAACCAGACAGGGTACTCGGTCGCTTTTCCGCCATAGTAGGCGCCCTGTTTTTCTGCTGCGTTTGCGAACCCGGCAAACACGATCAAGACACACGTGATCCACTTCAGAAAAGTGTGCCAATGCATTGAGTGCGAAGTCATGTCATCTCCTGAATACCAATCCACAACCTGAACCTGCCATGCTTTACTCTATACCCAAACCAGCCTGCCTATCTTGGAGTCCATGTTTGTACGACCGTTCCAGATAACCTGCTGGTTTATTAGCCATGCTCCCCATGCTCTATTCATTCAGACGCTGCCCCTACGCCATCCGCGCCCGGCTGGCGCTGCACGTCAGCGGCATCACCCATGGATTGCGCGAAGTATCACTGCGCAGCAAACCCGCCTGCCTGCTGGCGGCCTCGCCCAAAGGCAGCGTACCCGTACTGGTGTTGCCCGATGGACAGGTCATCGATGAAAGCTGGGACATCATGCTGTGGGCGCTGCAGCAGCATGACCCGGAAAACTGGCTGGGCAGCCAGAACCGGTATCTTGACCAGGCCGCGCGACTGGTGTCCATCAACGACCACAGCTTCAAGACCGCGCTGGACCGGTATAAGTATGCCGACCGTCACCCCGAACATCCTCAAGCGTTTTACCGCAACCAGGGCGAAGCATTCCTGCAGCAACTGGAAGACCGCCTGCAGGCCAGCACCTGTCTGCTTGGGCCGGACTTGTCCATCGCGGATGCAGCCATTTTTCCCTTCATCCGGCAATTCGCGGGCGTCGACCAGGAATGGTTCGATCAGTCACCGTATCGAAGACTATGCAACTGGACCGCAACGCTGTGCCGCTCAAGCCTGTTTGCTGCGGTCATGCACAAGCATGGCGTGTGGCAAGCCGGAGACCTTCCGCTTGTCGTCAAGGGCAACCAGGAAAACACTGAACCAGCCCTTCGGCCAGCGGCCTTACTTGGCTCGACCATGCACAAGCAGTGAAAAGTCGTCGGCTGCCAGGGCTGCGCTGAACAGGAAGCCCTGGTAGGCGTTGCAGCCTTGTTGCAGCAGAAACTCGCGCTGTGCTTCGATTTCCACGCCTTCGGCCACGACTTTCAATCGCATGCTGCGCGCCAGGCTGATGATGGCAGCGGCAATTTCCATGTCGTTATGGTCGAGCGGAATATCGCGCACAAAGCCCTGATCGATCTTGAGCTCGTCAATGGGAAAGCGCTTGAGATAGGCCAGCGAGGAATAGCCGGTACCAAAATCGTCAATGGACAGGCTCAACCCCAGTTCCTTGAGCGACTGCAACAGAATGACGGCTTCTTCAGCATGGCCCATGATCATGCTCTCGGTCAATTCCAGTTTGAGATGACCGGCGGGCAACCGGGTTTTATCCAGGACTGCCGCCACACGCTCGACAATATTGCTCTGCTGCAACTGACGCGCCGACAGATTCACAGACAACTGCATGGGCGGCAGGCCGGCATCGAGCCAGGCCCGGGCCTGAATGCACGCCTGGTGCAACACCCACTCGCCCAGCGGCACGATCAGGCCGGTTTCTTCTGCCAGTGGAATAAACCGGGCCGGCGACACCAGCCCGTGCTCCGGGTCATTCCATCGCACCAGCGCCTCACAACCCGTTATTTTTCCGGTGTGCATGTCCACCTGGGGCTGGTAATGCAACACGAATTCATTCTGGACCAGGGCGCGGCGCAGGCGTGCTTCCATGTCCAGCCGTTCGTCGGCTGCCTCGGTCAGGCCTGGGGTGTAAAAACTGAAGGTATTGCGACCGGTTTCCTTGGCCCGATACAAGGCCACGTCGGCATGCTGAATCAGCGCAGTGCCTGTCAGTCCATCATCCGGGAACAGACTGATACCGATGCTGGCGCCCACATACACCTCATGTCCGCTGGGAAGGTGGAAGGACTGCTCCAGCATCTGGATCATTTCCTTGGCAATCTCCGCAGCATTGTCCGGACGCTGCACATCTTCCAGTATCAGCAGAAATTCGTCGCCGCCCAGGCGGCCCAGGGTGTCGTCTTCCCGCAGACGAGCGCGCATGCGCAAGGCCAGCGCTTCCAGCAACTCGTCACCCACCGGATGGCCCAGGCTGTCATTGACGTTCTTGAAGCGATCCAGATCGATATACAGCACCGCAACCCTGCGCATATGACGATCGGCTGCCTCCAGTGCATGCTTCAGGCGAGACTGCAGCAACAGCCGGTTGGGCAGGTGCGTCAGCGGATCGTAATGGGCCAGATGCTCCAGGCGGGCTTCCGAATCCTTCAACTGGCTGATGTCGGTCATGATGCCCACATAATTGCTGGGCAGCCCCTCGCTATCGTATACGGTGCTGATGGTGAGCAATTCTGGAAACAGTTCGCCATTCTTGCGCCGGTTCCAGATCTCGCCCTGCCAGTGGCCGGTTTCGAGAATGCTGCTCCACATGGCCTGGTAAAAGGCCTTGTCTTCGCGGCCAGATTGCAACAGGCTGGGGTTGCACCCCAGTATTTCTGCCTCGGTGTAGCCTGTGATGGTAGTGTAAGCAGGATTGATATCGACAATGCGCGGCTGCAGATCCGTGATTACCACGCCTTCGCGCGTGCTTTCGAACATGGCTGCAGCCTGACGCAAGGAAAGTTCGGCACGCCCCCGCTCCACCGCCAACCCGGCAATGCGGGCAAATTCACCGATCAGATCCAGTTCTTCCTGCGCTGGCATGCGAGGCTGGGCGTAATACGTGCCGAACGTGCCCAGTACCTTGCCCGCCTGGTCCTTGAACGGGATCGACCAGCAGGCACGCAATCCGGCACGCTCGGCAATTTCTGTATAAGGTGCCCAGAATTCATGGATGCGGATGTCTTCAACGATACAGGGCTCGCCGGTGGCCGCCGACGTGCCACACGATCCATGCCCCACGCCCGGCTCCAGGCCATCCACCGCCGCGTTGAAAAAACCAGGCAGGCTGGGTGCGGCCGCGGTCATCAACCGGCCACTGCGCGGATCGCTCACCAGAATGGAGACGCGCATATCCGGGTGAACAGCCTCCAGACGCCGGGCGATCTCGCCCAGGATCTGTGACAAAGCCCGATTGCCCATCAGTCCATCCAGCACGGCAATGCGGGTTTCCCGCAATTGCTCGGCCAGTTTGGACTCGGTGATGTCGTGCCAGGCGCCAAACGCCTCGCCGGAAGGTCCTTCCCCTGACCGTGCCAGTCGAAGCTCGTCACGCAGCCAGCGAACCCGCCCTGCCGCATTGATAAAACGATAATCATGGCTGACCCAATGCGTGTCGGACAAGTGGTTCACACGGGCCAGCGCGGCTTCGCGGTCATCCGGATGCAGATGGCTGGCCCACCAGCCCGCCTGCAACACCTGTTCTTCCGTATACCCCAGCAGACGCTGAATATTGCTGCTGACCCAGGTGAGTTTCGTTCCCGCCTGATCCGGCTGCAGGGTGTAGAGCACCACGGGGCTGGTGGCCAGCGCATGCTCCAGGCGTTCCGAGGTTTCGCGCAGGTGGTATCGCTCCCGGGTCAGTTCCACCTGGTGCCGGACATTTTCCAGCGTGGCCGGCAACTCATGCAGATAGTCCGCATGCTTGACGATGTAATCATCGACACCCAGATGAATCGCCTGGGCCGACACTGTCTCGCTGCCCTGGCCGGTGACGATGACGATGGGAATATCCAGGCCGCGTTCGGTACGCAGCACTTTCACCACCTCCAGCGCATCGAGTCCCGGCAGCCGATAGTCCAGCAGCACCACATCGAAATCCGCAGGCGATTCATTGTCTGCTGGCAGACTTTGCAACACCTGGTCGGCATCGCCCACCACGGTCAACTGGATATGCGGGGCATAGCGCTCCAGATGCCGCCGGGCCAGGTCGATATCCGCTGCATGGTGTTCGGCATACAGCACGCGCAAGGCGCGGAAGCGCGGCGCCCTGGAACTCGGGAAATGCGCGCAGGCATTGCGCAGGGTGGCGGCCAGGCGCTCCAGCGAGGCGGTACTTTTGGTCAGATAGTCATCCGCGCCCACCTGAAGCGCTACCACGGCGGCCTTCTGATCGCCCGATCCCGTAAGCATGACCACAGCCAGGGACAGCGACTGCCGCCGGATCCAGTTCAGCAACTCAAGCCCAGAGCCGTCCGGCAGTTTCAGGTCGACCAGGACCACGTCGTAATCGGCCGGCACCTGCAGGCGCTCATGCGCCTCCGACAAGCAGGATACCGTCGTCAGCACAATGTCGGGCGCCTGGCGTGCCAGATGGCGGCGGGTCAAATCGGCATCGACCGGATTGTCTTCCACATACAGTACACGCATGGTCGATCCTAACCCGGAGGATGATTGATGAGACACCAGTACAGTTCGATCTGGGCCGTCACGTCCATGAGGCTGTCAAAGCTCACCGGTTTGACGATGTAGGAATTGGCATGATGCTGATACGCCATCTGCACATCCCGGTCTTCGCTGGACGAAGTCAGCATCACCACCGGCAAATTCCGGCTCACCGGATGCTCGCGCAGGCGACGCAGCACCTCCAGTCCATTCACGCGCGGCAGTTTCAAATCCAGCAGGATCACCAGCGGCATGGCCTCGCCCGCTTCCCAGCGTGGAATCCAGTCCAGCGCTTCCTGGCCATCGCGCGCCACCTGTATGGGGTTGACCAGCTTGCGGCGCGCAAAGGCACGCAGCGTCAGATCCACATCCACCGGATTGTCTTCCACCAGCAGGATCGGGCGGGTGCTCGTATCGGGCATCATCGCGGCAACTCCAGATAGAAGGTGGCGCCCTGGCCGGGCACACTTTCGGCCCGGATGTCGCCGCCCATGCGCTGCATGGCCTTGTGCACGATGGCCAGGCCAACGCCGGTACCGGGATACTCTTCGGCACGCTGCAAACGCTGGAAAATTTCAAAAATCCGGTTGTGGAATTGCATGTCGAACCCGATACCGTTGTCCCTGACGATCAGGGTAGTCGATTTTTCGTTTGCCACGCCAGTGATGGACAAGGTTGGCGGATGGCTGTCGCGGGTGAATTTAAGCGCGTTATCAACCAGATTGCGCAGCACGACGGCAAGCCCTTCCGGGTCGGCACGCACCGTCAATCCCTGCAATGACGTATCCACCACCATGCCGTGCTGCTGGATCTCGGCCCGCATCTCATACAGCACCCTGGCCACGGCTTGCGACAGATCCAGTGTCTGGCCCAGCAGGCTGCGGCGCTCCATGCGGGAATACGCCAGCAGATCCTCAATCAACTGGCTCATCTGCGCCACGCCACTGCGCACATTGTTCACCAGTTGAATACCCGCCTGATCCAGACGATCCCGGTAGTCTTCCAGCAGCAGCCGGCTGTAGCCATCAATGCCCCGCAAGGGCGCCTTGAGGTCATGCGAAACCGAATAGGTGAAGGTTTCCAGTTCCTGGTTGGCGTTGGCAAGTTCGGCTGTGCGCTGACGCACCCGCTCCTCCAGTTCAGCGTTAAGCTGGTGGATTTCATCTTCCATCTGCTTGCGCTCGGTAACATCGCGGGACACCACCACCACCCGCTCCACCAGGCCATCCGTTCCGCGAATCACGCCACCCTGGGACTCCATGTAACGCACCCGGCCATCGGGCAGCACAAAGCGGAAATCGGCACGATGCCCATGCCCGGTCCGCACCGTTTCCATGAACACCTCGCGCACCTTGTCCCGATCATCCGGGTGGATTTCGGCGAATGAATCCGTGCCCATCAAGGCTTCGGGGTCGCCAAACAAGATCTGGTAGGACGGGCTGTTGTACAGGCGCCGCCCTTCCAGATCCAGCACCGCCACCATATCGCCCATGTTCTCGGCAATCAAACGAAAGAAGGCCTCCTGCTCCTGCAGCGCCACTTCCACCTGCTTGCGGGCAGTGATGTCATTGATGGCGGTAAAGATGGCCGGTTCGTTATCGAACTCCACAATGGACGCCGACACCAGCGCCCAGAAGGGGTGGCCGTCTGCTGTCCGCATGCGCACTTCGAGGTCATTGACCTTGCCGGTTTTTTGTAGCGGCTCCAGAAAACGCTCACGCTGCGAGCTGTCCTCGTAGAACCGTTCCGCAGGCTGGCCGATCCCGTTTTCACGCGAGATCCCGTACTGGATTTCCGCACGATGGTTGCCATACAGCAGGATGCCATCCCGCACCCGGGTGAGCACGGCGGGGAATGGGGCCAGCTCAAGCAGCGACCGATAGCGCGCCTCGCTGTCCCGCAGAGCCTGTTCCGCCCGCTTGCGTTCGGTGATGTCCGTGATCACCGCAATACGCGCGGCAAGCCCTTCATATTGAAGGTCGTGGGAGCGCGCCTCGATGGTGATCTGGCTGCCATCTTTTTTCAGGTGGTGCCATTCCCCCACATAGGCCAACCCGGCAAGCTGCGCTGCCAGATCGGTGATGGGCTGTTTTTCTTCATCCGGGTAAAGGTCGGTGAGTCGCAGTGCAAGCGCCTCTTTATGGCTATGACCATAATGGCGTACGAAAGCTTCGTTGACGGCCAGCAGACGCAGGTTTTCCCGTTCGTAAACCAGCATGGGGGCCGGGTTGTGCTCGAACAAGTGACGGTAGCGCGCCTCGCTGTCGCCCAAAGCCTGGTGATCCTTGTGTTGGCGGGTGATGTCGCGAACCACGGCAATCACTTGGGTGCTGCCCGGCAGTTGCGTCAACCGGGCCTCGTAATGCTGAGTGCCATCGGGCATGGGCAGATCGTACTCAAAGGTGACCAGCCCACCCCGTTTGCCAACTTCACCGAATTTGTCCTTGAAATATTCACCCAGATCGGGAGGCAGCACATCCTGCATGCGCTTGCCCAGGAAAACCTCGGGCGGAATATAGAGTGCGTTGCTTTGCTGGGCCCGGTAATCGCGGATGGTGCCGTTCGCGTCCATCAAAAAGAACAGGTCAGGCAAGGCCTGGAACACGGAATCCAGCACCAGCCAGCTCCGCCGGGCCCGCTCTTCAACCTGCTTGCGCTCGGTGATGTCCTGGACAGCGCCTTCTAGACGCACCACCCGCTCACCTTCCAGTACCGGCAGGCCGACTGCATGGATCCACTTGTGTGCCCCCTTGGCGGTGGTGATTTGCAGTTCCAGTTCATAAGGCCGGGCATGTTCAATGGCTTCGCGCTGTGCCTGTTTCAGCCTGCTCCGGTCTGATTCGTTTAGGCAAGCCATGAGCGGGGCATCCGTGATCTGCGGGCCCGGCTCCAGGTCATAGATACGGGCCACTTCATCGGTCATGATGCACCGCATCGTCGCCACCTCGATCTCCCATCCGCCCACCTTGGCCAGACGTCCCGTATGGGCAAGCAGATCCTTCTGCCGTCGCAACTCGGCTTCGGCATTTTTACTCTCGGAGATATCTTCCGAGAAGATGACGATGCCGCCTACGCTACCGTCTGCTGCAATCCAGGGCCTCACCTCCCAGCGCAGCCAGATCACGCTGCCATCTTCGCGCTCAAACTGATCCTCATCGGACCGTACCACCTCCCCGCTCAGGCCACGGCGATGAATGATTTTCCATCGCTCTGGGACCTCCGGGAAAATATCGTAATGGGATCGGCCGAGGATGTCGCTTTCCAGTTCATAGTCCGACAGCCAGCGAGTACTGAAGGCCAGATAACGCATCTCGTGGTCGAACATGGCCAGTGCTGCCGGTGCATGTTCGATGAACAGCCGCAATCTGGATTCGCTTTCCAGGAGTGCGGTCTTTACATGCTTGCGGTCGGTGATATCCCGAGCAATACCGAACACGCCGCGCACTTCGCCTTCGATGATGAGCGGACCTTTGGTTGTCAGGTAATGATGCGTGGTGCTATGGGTAACTACTTCTTCCTCGTAGGAGTGGGCTGCATCTGTCTTCATGATGCGCAAGTCATCGGCACGGAAGTGTTCCGCCGACTCTGCCGCGAACAGAGTGAAATCGTCCGCGCCGATGATAGCCTCCATGGGACGGCCAATCAGTGTCGCCATAGCCTGGTTGACGACAAGGTAGCGTCCCTCGCGATCCTTGACGAAAATTGCGTCCGTGCTGCCTTCCACCAGCGCATTCAGGATGCTGTGCAGCCGCTTCAGTTCGGTTTCCCGTTTCTTGCGCTCGGTAACATCCAGTGCGGTTCCATAGTAGCGGAGCGGTTTCCCAAGGCGATCGAATTCCGCCGTGCAGGTAATTTCCAGCCAGCATGAACTGCCATCTGGACGCAACAAATGCGAAATAAGTGGGGGCAAGTCCTCGCCTTCTGTCAGGGAGGCGAGCCGGCTCAAATAATGTTCGTAGTTCTCACGCTCATCCGGATGAATCCAGTTACGCAAGGTTGGCCAATCCAGTTTGCACCGAGCGCGACCGGTAATGTGAAAAATCTCATCCGACCACTGAATCTGCTCACCTGCCGGGTCCATCGACCAGTCACCCAGATGGGCAATACGCTGGGCACGTTCCAGTTCAGCCCTGCGCCGGGTCAGCTCGTGCCGTAGTTGGCGGTTCCACAGCATGACGACCAGATAGCCCAGCACAGCCAGACCCGTAACCCCCGCCAGCCAGGGGAACAGGCGGACAACCAGAGTCTGCTGGCTGAGGCGCTGAATGTCATCCGCATAGCCTGGCATCCAGGTCTGGAAGATTTCATTTTTTTGCTGGGCTGGCATGGCAACCAGCGCCTGATCGAGAACGCGCACCAATTGCGGCCAGTCCTTGCGCACGCCAAAGCGCTGCCCGTTCATTCTCATGTCGAAAGCAGCATTGACCTTGAGGTTGGAAAACCCATATTGGGCCGCCAGATACGTACTTACACCGAGTGCGCCGACATACGCATCCGTTGCACCCGAAGCCACTGCCATCAATGCTTCAAGCGGCGCGGCCACATAGTGAGGTTGCAAGGCTGGATACCGCTCCATAACTTCCTTGCCCGACGAATACCCCTGCACCAGCACCAGGCTCATCCTGGCCAAATCCTCTATTGAGTGCAGTTGAGGCGTGGTGTCACGGGTCATGATGACCAGCGGTGTGGGCAGGTAGATGGCGGTGAATTCAAGAAAGGCCTCACGTTCAGGCAGACGCACCACGGTGGCCACAACGTCGATGCGACGTTGCTGTACGGCAGCCATGAGCTGTGGCCAATCCAGGTCGGCAACAATCTCGAAACGAACACCCAATGCCGGGCCGAGGTAGGCCAGGAAATCTCGGACTATCCCCTGCAACTGCCCCTGCTTATCGAGAAAGGAATACGGTCCGTAGCTGGCGTCGATCCCGATACGGATAACCGGATGGGCGGCCAGCCAGTCGCGGTCGGCCTGGGGCAGGACGATCCGCTGCGGCGTATCCGTCTTGTCTGCCCACGCCAGTGAGGGCAATACGCCACAGAGCATGACGACGAGTGCAACAGAAACGGCCAGCGCACCCACGTGTAACGCTCTTGTCCTAATCACGAGGCTGGCTCCACTGCGGACAATGATCCGTGTGCATGGTCGTGCCCCCCCATCCATTTGTTAGTGGAAGTGCTGCGTCTTTCTGCCGGGACGCTGTTGCACTATTTCACCGCAACAATAAGGAATCTAGCACGTTATCCAAATGGGGAAGGGTTTACTTGTCCAGTCCAATCCCCCATGCGCGGCATGGATTCAGTTGGATTGAATCTGCCCAAAACCATAGGCCCCATGGCGGCGACAATCGTCCCGCCATGGCGGTGGCCTTAGTGGCCGCGCGAGCCCGGTTTGGCCGAGAACAAGGCGGCCTGCGGACGCGGTTTGCGTGGCTGGGCGGCACGGGGCGGCGCAGGCTTGGCGCCGCCGGCTCCTGCTGCCGCCTGGCCCTGTGCCGCACGGCCGGGGGCGTTGCGGTTGCCGGATTGCGGACCACGTTGACCACTGTTTTGGCGCTGGCCATTGTTCTGGCCCTGGCCCCGACCGCCCCGACCATGCGGTGGGCGTGGCGGACGTTCGTCGGACATCAAATCGGCTTTGGCCGGTGGCGTGAAGCCTTCGACTTCCACTCGCACGATCGAGCGCTTGATCAGCTTTTCGATGTCGCGCAGATAGCTGATTTCCTCATCGTCCACCAGCGACAGCGCCGAGCCCGTGGTGCCTGCCCGGCCAGTGCGGCCGATGCGGTGCACGTAGTCTTCCGGTACGTTGGGCAGTTCGAAGTTGACCACTTGCGGCAGCTGGTCGATGTCGATCCCGCGCGCGGCGATATCGGTCGCCACCAGCACGCGTACGCTGCCGTCCTTGAAACTCGCCAGCGCCTTGGTGCGCGCCGACTGGCTCTTGTTGCCGTGAATGGCGGCAGCGGTGATGCCGTCCTTGTTCAGTTTTTCGGCCAGCTTGTTGGCGCCATGCTTGGTGCGGGTGAATACAAGCACCTGCTGCCAGTCGTGGTGCCTGATCAGGTGCGCCAGCAGATCGCGCTTGTGTGCCTGCGGCACGCGGTACATCGACTGCTCGATGATTTCCACCGTGGTGTTGCGGCGCGCGACTTCGATGCTCTTGGGGTTGTGCAGCAGGCCGTTGGCCAGGGTGCGGATCTCGTCGGAGAAGGTCGCCGAGAACAGCAGGTTCTGGCGCTGTTTCGGCAGCACGGCGAGTACTTTCTTGATGTCGCGGATAAAGCCCATGTCGAGCATGCGGTCGGCTTCATCGAGCACCAGGATTTCGACGCCGGACAAATCCACCGTTTTCTGCCCCATGTGATCGAGCAACCGCCCCGGCGTCGCGACCAGAATATCCACGCGCGATTTCAGCGCCTTGAACTGCGGATTGATGTTGACGCCGCCGAACATCACCATCGAGGTGAGTGACAGATATTTGCCATAGGTCTTGACCGACTCTTCGACCTGCGCCGCGAGTTCGCGCGTCGGCACCAGGATCAGGCAGCGCGGACGGCCCGGCCTGGGCGCCTGTGCTGCGCGCGTCGACAGATGATGCAGGATCGGCAGGGTGAAACCGGCGGTCTTGCCGGTGCCGGTCTGCGCGGCTGCGAGCAGGTCGCCGCCAGCCAGCACTTGCGGAATGGCCTGCGCCTGGATCGGGGTGGGCGTGATGTAGCCGGCATCGGCAATCGCACGCAAAATGGGTTCGGCCAGCGCGAGGCTGGAAAAGGTAATTTCAGTAGTCATGTGGTTTCCTGCGACGGCCTGTCACGTTTGCAGTGACACCAATCGAGGCAGACGAATAGGGGATCGTGAGATCAGGGTGAGAACCGCGCACCGATTGGTTGGGTGCGGGAGGCCGCACTATACCGGCTGAAGCCCGGAGCGGCAATGGTTTTCACCGGGCGGGCGGGCCCGGCTACACGACTTTACGCCCTGGCCGCTTCGCGCACCAGCGCATCGAGGGTGTCATTGAGCTGTTTGAATGCGGCATCGCAGCCTGCGTCGGTTTGTGTATGCCCTGGCCCGGATAGCGCCTGATAACCCAGCCAGCTTTTCCCCGTTGCATCCTCCCAGGCCAGCACCCGCAAGGGCAAATCCAGGCCCATCGTTTGCACGCATTGCAGCACCGGTGTGCCGCCTTTGGAATGCCCAAAAACAAGCAGCTGGGTCGGGCGCAAGTTCTGGCCGATACTGTGTGCGCCTGCCGCATGATCGATGCGCGCAAAAATCTTCAGCCCCCGCGCCTGGGCAATGGCTTCCAGTTTGTCCAGCGTGATCCGGGCCGGATGGACTGCGGCCACAAGCACTCTCCCTTCCGCCGCATACGCGGGCAAGGCAAGCAAGGCTATCGACAGCACGGCCATGGCAAGTCTGGATCGGCTCTTCGGCAACATGGGGGCTCCTTTGTATCCGGTCAAACGCATTGAGTCGTTATAGCCCCCTCTTCCTTACACCGCTCCAGAAATACGCTGCAGATCATTCATGCAGGCACTTGATGGAAACAAGATCATCGAAGCGCACTGTAAGGAAATCACTGCATTGCCGACCTATGGGCAGTTAACGCTGTTGCTGGCGCATTCCGAACCCGCCAGCGTTCTAACCGGAATGGAGCCGGGTACGCCCGGGAAATCACATGAAAACCAGCACCACGACACTCGCCCTCGCCTTGACCGCTGCCATCGGCATGACAGGGGCCGCGCACGCCGCCGGCAATCCGTTTGCACTCAACGCACTCACCCAGGGCTATCAGGTTGCCGCCGCCGACAAGGTTCAGGATGGCAAGTGCGGCGATAAAAAAGAGACCAAGGCCCAGGACGGAAAATGCGGTGGCGCCAAGGACATGAAAGCCACAGAAACCAAAGCCAAAGACGGCAAATGCGGCGAGGGCAAGTGCGGCGCCAAAAAGAAGTAGTAAGGCGCCAAGCCCAATAAATGGAAGGGTCCAATAAATACAATGGCCCTAAATAATGGCCAATGAATCAGGCCGGGGACTCGTGTTCCCGGCCCACGCCAGGAACGTTCCATCCATCCAAAGGAACATCATGCATTCAATCATCCACCTGTATGCAGGGCTGACGAACCTGCTCAACCAGGCTGGCAGCCATATCGGCATGCTGGGCTTGCGGCTGCTGCTGGCCTGGGAATTCTGGGAATCCGGCGTCATGAAATATAGCGGCGATAACTGGTTCGCCGATATCCAGGATGACTTCCCCTTCCCGCTCAGCCTCGTGCCAGTCGACATTTCATGGTTTCTTGCAACCTGGTCCGAACTGCTTGGCGCAGTTGCACTGGTGATTGGACTGGGCACCCGTTTTTTCAGCGTCTCGCTGGTCATTCTTACCCTTGTTGCCTGGACCAGCGTTCACGCAGGCAATGGCTACAACGTGTGCGACAACGGCTACAAACTGGCGTTGATGTATCTGGTGATGTTTGTGCCTTTGCTACTTAGCGGTGCGGGCAAGCTGAGTCTTGATCACGTATTGGCGCAACGCTTGATGCCTCGCTGAAGCGGCGCGCATCACTTCGCCGCATGGCCTGGGGACAAGACAAACCGCAGGCCATGCGGTTACTATCAAGCCATGCAGAAGTGGTCCAACCCGCGTTTCCCCCTCCTACAAAAACGACACCGCGTCAGCCTGCTCTCACTCCGCCTGTGGATGCGTCATATGCTGTTCTGGGGCGGCGCGGTCGTCGTGGGTCTGGCCGCGACGGCATTTGCCTGGGGCAGCGACTATGCGCACATACTGTTCCAGAAACTGATTGCCATTTCTCCCTGGCTGCCCCTGCTGGTCACCCCCCTGTCGCTAGCTGGCGTGGCCGCCCTGACCCAGCGCTACTTCAAGGGCGCAGAGGGCAGCGGCATCCCGCAAACCATTGCCGCCATCCGCATGCCGGATAGCCCCGACCGCGACAATGTGCTGTCGCTGCGGCTGGCGCTGGGCAAGATGCTGTTGACCTGCGTGGGCCTGGCGGGCGGAGCCAGCGTTGGGCGTGAAGGCCCGACCGTCCAGGTCGGCGCAGCCTTGTTGTACAACCTGCGCTGGCTGATCCGTTTTCCCCGTCACATCATGGAACGGGGCCTGGTCATTGCCGGTGGCGGTGCAGGCGTGGCCGCCGCCTTCAATACGCCGCTGGCAGGCATTGTGTTCGCCATCGAGGAGATGGCACGCTCATTCGAAGAACGGTCCAACGGCACCTTGCTGACAGCCGTCATCATTGCCGGCCTTGCGGCCGTTTACGTGCAGGGCAATTACACTTATTTTGGCGCCACCCATGCCGCGCTGAGTGGAGCATCCGGCTGGCTGGGCGTGTTGCTGTGCGGCCTGGCGGGTGGCGTATTGGGTGGAGGATTCAGCCGCCTGCTCCTGGTCTTTGCGGTTCACGGGCTTCCGGGCAAAGTGGGCGCATACATGAAAGCCCATCCCGTCAGCTTTGCTGCTGCATGCGGGTTGGTCTTGGCCTTGATCGGCCTCGCATCCGGGAGCACCGTGTATGGCAGCGGCTACGAGGAAGCCAAGCACCTGCTGGAAGGCTCTGCCGAAGTATCGGCGGGATATGGCATCTGGAAAATGCTGGCGACCTTTGTGTCGTTTATCAGCGGCATACCCGGTGGACTGTTTGCCCCCAGCCTGTCAGCCGGTGCCGGCATGGGTCAGGTCGTGGCCGATCTGGTCACGCAGGCAGATGCCGGTGCATTGGTGGTGATCGGCATGGCGGCCTATTTTGCCGGTGTCGTTCAGGCGCCGATTACGGCATTTGTCATCGTCATGGAAATGACGGACAACCATGACATGGTGGTGCCGCTGATGCTGG
>JANJUT010000097.1 GCA_024710445.1 Thiobacillus sp. | reverse complement strand
CGGATGTGAAGAAGCTTTCAGTCAGGGACAAGACCTGCCTGTGCACGCATATGCGCAACTTCGATATCTGGACCTGCGGCCAGACCACCAACCGGCTCAAGGACACCACCCGGAAACTGCCGGACGGCAGCTACCAGATTCTCAGCGCGGAGCAGGTGTTCAGCGACTACCAGTTCAGCACCGACCAGAAGATCGCGCTGCCGGATTGAATTACGGAAGACTTCAGGAGTCAGGCAGCGCCCGGCGCTGCCCGTTTCTGACTGTTGGCAGCCAGAAGCGCACCCATTTCCTCCGCAGGCAAGGGGCGGCTGAACAGATAGCCCTGCATCTCGTCGCAGCCGTTTGCGTGCAGGAAAATACGCTGCGCTTCGGTTTCCACGCCCTCGGCGATGACTTTCAGATTCAGGCCGTGCGATAACTCGATCACCGCGTTGGTAATGGCGGCATCATCCGGATCCGTGGTGACATTGCACACGAAAGACTGGTCGATCTTGAGCTTGTGGATGGGGAAGCGCTTGAGGTAATTGAGCGAGGAATAGCCAGTGCCGAAATCGTCCATGGCAAAGCGGATGCTGTGCTTTTGCAGCTCATCCAGCACCGTGATGGCGCCCTCCGGATCATGCATCAGCATGCTTTCGGTAATTTCCATTTCCAGGAAGCGCGCCTCCAGTCCGGTCTCGGCCAGCACACCCAGAATAGTCCGCACCAGATCAGGCGCACGGAACTGACGCGCGGACAGGTTGACTGACATGCTGATCTCCGGCAATCCGGCATCGCGCCATGCCTGTGCCTGACGGCAGGCCTCCCGCAGCACCCATTCGCCCAGCGGCACGATCAGCCCGGTGTCCTCCGCCAGCGGAATGAACTCGGCCGGAGAGACTATCCCGCGTTCCGGTTGCTGCCAGCGCACCAGCGCCTCGACCCCGACAATCGCGCCGCTGGCAAAATTGACCTGTGGCTGGTAATGCAGCAGGAATTCGCCATTTTCCAGCGCCTGGCGCAGATCTCTTTCCAGATCAAGACGTGCCAGCAAGCGTTGATTCATTTCCGCTGCATAGAACTGGAAGGTGTTGCGTCCCGCTTCCTTGGCACGGTAGAGCGCTGTGTCAGCGTTGCGCAGCAGGACAACCTGATCTTCGCCATCGCGCGGACAGACTGCCACGCCAAGGCTGCAGGTGACAATGATGTCACGCCCTTCAATGCTGATGGGTGCCGTCATCACCTCCATCAGTTTGCGGATGATATTCATCAGATCCACTTCCTGTGCAAGATCGGCCAGCACGACGACGAATTCGTCACCACCGTAACGCGCCACAGTATCGCCTTCGCGTACAGTAGCGACGAGACGTTCACTGACGGCCTTGATGATATGGTCGCCAAATTCATGGCCAAGGCTGTCGTTGACCACCTTGAAATTATCAAGGTCGAGGAATACCACCCCCACCAGGCTGTCATGATGGCGCACACGGCTGATCACCTGATTGATCCGGTCGGCAAGCAGATTACGGTTCGGCAGGCCGGTCAGCGCATCATGCTGCGCCTGGTATTCGAGCTGGGATTGATACTGCTTGCGTTCCTCGATGTCGTAGCAGGCGCCGAGATAGCCGGCAAATTCGCCGTCCAGATCGGTAAAGGGCGCGCCGTGATCGAGCAACCAGTGATAACTGCCGTCGCAGTGCCGCAGGCGGTATTCCATGGTAAATGGCTCACGCTGGTTGAAGGCGAAAAGATAAGTGCTCATGCAGAATTCACGATCATCAGGGTGAATGCCGTCGGCCCAGCCATCGCCCAGTTCCTGTTCCAGGGTGCGGCCGGTAAATTCCAGCCAGGCGCGGTTGAAGTAATCACACTTACCGTCCTTGCCGCTGCGCCAGATCGGATTGGGGAAGTCCTGCATCAGCTTGAGGTGGAAATCGAGCGAGGATTGCAGGCGCTGCTCCAGCATTTTATGCTGCGACATGTCGCGCATGATGCTGGAGTAATAATCCACTGTGCCGTCCACCGTTCTGTGGGCAAGCGTCACCTGCGACATGGGAATATTTTGCCCATTGCTCGCGCGCAGGATGCTCTCCCCGGCCCATGCCCCATCCTGTGCCGCAGCGGGAAGCGCGGTATGGAGCATCAGATCAGCCATCTCGGGCGGGTAGAAATTGGCAATGGTATGACCACTCAGGCTTTCATCCTCGGCAAGCCCCATGATCCTGCGCCCGGCGCGATTGATATACAGACAATGCCCTTCCGGGGAAGCCGTACCAACAAAGTCGGAAGTGGATTCGAGAATGGCCGCCAGCATGGCGTTTTCCCGCGCACGACGGTCGAGTTCTCCGACCAGTGCGGAAATCTGCCTGGCAGTGCTATTAAATGTCAGCACCAGTTCGCCGATCTCGTCATGCGAGTGGAAATCCATGCTCACACCATGCTCGCCAGCAGCGAAACGCCGGCTGAACTCGGTCAGGTTGATAATGGGCAGGGTGATCCGCGAGCGCACAAAGAAGAAGGCCCCGAGCATGAGCAAGACTTCCAGCGCCTGTACCAGGTAAATAATGAAATTCACTCGCCGGTGGGCGGAGTGGGCAGCTTTTTCCAGCGCACCCACCAAACCATCGGTCTGGCCCAGCAACAATACCGCATCGGTAGCCACCTCACTCTGGGCGGCCCGGCGCGCAGTCAACTCCGACTCGGCCCGCACGCGCACCAGTACGGCACGCTGGTGCTGCCTGGTTTGATCGATCTGCTCCAGATGCGCTTCCAGGCCGTCACCGGCACTACGCATCAGCGGGTGAAGCTGTTCAATCTCGCGTGCCACACTGGCATAACGTAGTGCAAATTCGGTTTCCGTCTCCAGTCCTACCTGTTTGGCCGCCTCGCTCGGCTCCAGCACAAAGCTGGCCGAATTGAAGGCGATCTTCTGGGAGAGATAGCGCAGCCGCCCGCTCTGGTTGATGATGTCGGCAATATTCGCGATGCTGTCGTGCATCACATTGGAAAAATACAGGTTGCCACTGGCGATCACCGCCAGCAACAGAAATACGGCGCCCAGCTTGATGCTCACCGACATACGGCGAGGGGGCGCAATGGCTTGGGATGGGGTGCTCATGATCTTTTTATCTTTTTAGCTGCCCTGATCTTCAGGACTGTAGGGGATTCCCGTCCTTGTGTAAATCGGGCGGGGGTCAACGCCCAGGCAAGCAGCCCTCGAACGGGGCCGCCAACCGGTTCAGCGTCAACGCTGCACGAGGTCCGGTCTGGCGTATCCAGCGCCCTCAATCCTTGCGCGCGGCTTGCTTGCCGATGGCGAAACGCCGGGTGAGCTCAGTCAGATTGATGATGGGCAGGGTGATCCGCGAGCGCACGAAGAAGTAAGCCCCGAGCATGAGCAGGACTTCCAGTGCCAGCACCAGACAAATGATGAAATCCGCCCGCTGGCGGGCTGTGTGGGCGGATTTTTCCAGCGCACCCACCAAACCATCGGTCTGACCCAGCAACTGCAGCGCATGGATGGCCACCTCGTGCTGGGCTGACAACCGGTCTGTCAGCACCGGCTCTGCCCGCACACGCGCCAGGGCCGCTCGCTGACGCTGCCAGGTTTGATCGATCTGCTGCAGATACCGGGCCAGATTGTCCCCCGCACTGCGCATCAGCGGATGAAAATGTTCAACCTCGCTTGCCACACTGGCATAGCGCATTTCAAATTCGGCTTCCGCCTCCCGTCCCGCCTCTCTGGCAGCCATACTCGGCTCCAGTGCAAAGCTGGCTGAATTGAAGGCGGTCTTCTGGGAAAGATAGCGCAGTTGCCCGCTCTGATTGATGAGGCCTGCAATATTCGAAATACTGCCGTGCAGCATATTGGAAAAAACCAGATTGCCCGTGGTGAGGGTCGCCAGCACCAGGAATATCCACCCAGCTTGATGCTCACCGATAAACGGCGAGGCAGCGCTAGGGATAGGGGCGAATTGGACATGGCACATGAAATGTAGAACATCCTTCGCCAGGTGTAAATCCGGGCCAGGTAATCGGGCGATTCACTGCGAATCCCGCTCCCGGCAGTTGCGGATGGCCGCTACGCCGCCATCATGCGTTGTGCCGCACGCGCGAGCGGTAGTGGCAAACGATGCAGGATCGCTTCGGGGTCAAGGGCATCGAGCAGATTCTTGACGGTGAGACCCAGCTCGGTATCCCCTTCGCTCACCAGGCGACGGCTGAAGAACAGCGTATCGGGGTCTTCGCGGCGGCTGAGCAACAGCAGGAAATCACGGGCCGTGGCGCTGATCGTGAGATCCGGCACGCCGCTGTCCGGTGCGAATCCGCGCTGGCTGACGGTAAAGCGCAGATTGAGCCCGAGGTCCTTGACGCGAATGGCGTAACAGCGGCCAATCAGCGGCTGCCAGTCGAGGGTTTTCAGCGCGGGCCACAGCAGGCGGTTGGCTGCCAATGAGAATGCCAGGCTGGGGGGGGTGACCGGCAGCCGGCTGACCATATTGGCTAGCGATGGCGGGAAGGCAAGATTCAACATGATGGCTTCATTCCTGAAAATCGGGCCGGTTCCTTAACGCACTGCGTCAGCCCAGTTGTTGGGGGTTTCATATAAGCGTACCCGTTGCAGCAGCAGATGGTTGCCGTAGGTATCGAGATAGGCGGCATCGAGGATGCGGAAAGCTTCGGCGGCGAGATTTTCCGCGGTCGGCACCACCGGCAGCACCACTGTCTTGTGCTCGGGCAACGATGCCAGAAACTCGACCACGGCATGGTCGCCCTGATACACCAGGAACGCATGATCCCACTGGTTGACCAGCACCGCATTGGCGATGTTCTTCACGTCGGAAAAGTCCATCACCATGCCCTGCCCGGCCGCGCCCTCGGTACGGATGATGTCGCCCGACAGGGTGATTTCGATCGCATAGCGATGGCCGTGCAGATGCCGGCACTGGCTGGCGTGCTGCGGGATGCGATGGCCGGCATCGAATTCCAGTCTGCGTGTGATCAGCATTCGCGACTTCTCAACCTGTCAGGCATTTTGCGCCAGACTGTTTTCCAGCCCGGCGCGACCATGCCAATAGCCGTCAACCGCCGGGCCAGGCATGATGCGCACCAGGGCGTCAGCAGCTGCCGGCTCCCCTGCCAGTGCCGCCCGGAAAGCCTCGACCACGCGCCCCATGTGACGCGATTGCGGTGACAGACGCAGGCTGGCGATATTGAGTTCACGCAAGGACGGCAATTCGCCAATCAGATTGTAGACACCGGCAGACTGCGTCTGGATGCCATTGAGTGTAAGGAAGGGCTCACCCTCACGGGTGGACAACTGCATTCCGTCGGGATGATCAAGACAGCGGAACTGGCAATCGTCCTTGGGCAGGTTGTAATGACGTGCGGTGAAGCAGCGTGCGGAATACGCCAGCGGCAAGCGGCCATAGGCAAAGACTTCGGTTTCCATCCCGGCCGGTGCGCCTGCGAGAATCGACATCAGTGCGACGCGCGACATTTCCACCGGCGGCAACCAGCGCTGCGCGCCCAATCCCGCAAGCACGTCGAGTGTTTCCGGGTTGTAGATGTTGAGGGTGTGCCCGGCGACGAAAGGCACGCCCGTCCCGGACAACAGCCGCACCGCGCCCCACTCGTTGGCCTCGACCATGAAACGGCCATCTCCAATCATCCGGCGCAAGGCCTTGAGATCGGACTCCGACTCGACCAGCGTCTGGCTGGAAAGCACCACGTCCTTGCCTGCAGCGGCAAGCTGCTCCGCCAGCGCGAGCCAGTCGGGCAGGCGCAACAGGTGGCGACGTGAGCACACGCTCTCGCCCAGATACACGCGCGCCACCGGCCAGTTCGCCGCTTCGGCGTAAAAGGCGAGCGTGTCCTCGCGCGACCAGTAGTACAGCAAGGGGCCAAGACTCAGATTCATGCGTGCTCCCTGAGCGGGTGGACGGTTTCAAACATTCTGTCCGCGAAGGACGCGAAGATGCGCGAAGAAAGGCCGAAATCTTCCCTGGATTGACTTCGCGTTTCTTGGCGTCCTTCGCGGATAAATCGCTTTTGAGTTTTCATTTCCATGGCCGGTGATACGCCCCCAGCGTATGGCTCTGCCCTTCCGACAGTTTGTTGAGTTCGGCCTGCCAGGCGGGCGTGGGCTTGAAACCTTCGGCGTTTTTCTTTACGGCATCGATGGCGGCACGCCACACTTTAGTCACCTGCGCCACATAGGCCGGGCTGCGCTGGCGGCCTTCGATCTTGATGGCGGCGATGCCCATCTTCAGCATCTCGGGCAACAGGTCGAGGGTGTTGAGGCTGGTCGGTTCCTCGAGCGCGTAATAGGTTTCGCCGCTGACTTCGAAGCGCCCCTTGCATAGCGTGGGGTAACCGGCTTTTTCGTCCTTGCCGTAGCGGTCGAGCAGCACGCCGTTGAGACGCGACTCCAGTCCGACTGCGGTATCGGTCCAGCGCACCGCTTTCGGCGGCGAGCACACGCCCGCCGAGTTGGGCGACTCACCGGTGCAATACGACGACAGCAGGCAGCGCCCTTCCACCATCACGCACAGGCCGCCGAAGCCGAACAGTTCGATCTCGACGTCGGTGTGTTTCACCACGTTTTCCACCTGCGGCAGCGACAGCACGCGCGGCAGCACCGCACGCTGAACGCCGAAATGCTCACGGTAGAAATTCACCGCCTCGTAGCTGGTGGCCGAGCCCTGCACCGACAGATGCAGTCGCAGAGCCGGATGCTGTTTGACCGCATAGCGCATCAGTCCGGCATCGGCCAGAATCACCGCGTCCATGCCGAGCTTCGCGGCGCGGTCGATTGCACCGGTCCAGCGGGCCCAGGTATCGGCCTGAGGATAGGTGTTGAGCGCGAGCAGCACGCGGCGGCCGCGGTCATGCGCATAGCGCAGCCCCTCGGCAGCCTGCGTCTCGTCGAAATTGAGGCCGGGAAAGGCGCGTGCGTTGGTGTTGTCGCGAAATCCCATGTAAACCGCATCGGCACCATTGTCGATGGCGGCTTTCAGCGACATCAGACTGCCCGCCGGGCACACCAGATCAAGCGGCATGTAATTCTCCCTTCCATGCTTGGCCCGCACGCGATCCCTGGCGGCTGCCGCGCCGTGCCAGTTCGTCTGCGATGCCGTTCAATACATCCCATTTCTTCGCACACCAGGCGGGCGCCAGCAGAATGTCGGACGGTGCGGTGCCGGTGACGCGATGAAACACCACGTCCCACGGCGTGCGCTCGCTCAGGTCGGCTGCGATGCGTGCATATTCAGCCTCAGTCAGCGGTTCGTATTCGCCGCGCTTCCATTCGATGGCCAGCTTGGTGTGCTTCACCACATGCAGCGGATGCAGCTTGAGGCCATCGACCCCCACCTTGAGCACACGGTCGAGGCTGGTGTGACTGTGGGACTCGTCCTCACCCGGCAAGCCGACGATCAAATGGCAACATACCGGGATGCCGCGCGCACGCGCTGCGCGGGTCGCCGTTTCGTATTCGGCAAAACCATGGCCACGGTTCACCCGCGCCAGCGTATCGTCAAACGACGACTGCAACCCCAGCTCCAGCCATACCTCGTGGCCACGCTCGCGATACTCGGCCAGCAGGTCCAGCACCGGCGGCGGCACGCAGTCGGGCCGGGTGCCGATCGACAAACCCATCACGTCTGGGGCCGCCAGCGCATCGTCATACAGGGCACGCAGTTCGTCGACGTGGGCATAGGTGTTGGTATACGCCTGGAAATAGGCGATGAAGCGACGCGCGCCGGTGCCTTGCGCAATGCGGCCGCGTGCGCGATCGAATTGCGCGGCGAGCGACACCGGATCGCGCGTGCCCGGCGCAAACGATTTATTGTTGCAGAAGGTGCAGCCGCCGATGCCTTTGCTGCCATCCCGATTGGGGCAGGTGAAGCCGGCGTCGAGCGCGATCTTGTGCACCCGTTCGCCATGCCGCTCCAGCATGGCGCGGCCAAAGGTGTGAACGCGGTCGGCGAGTGCACTCACGCCGCAGCTCCTGACAATCCGGGGTTCACGCCGGTAAGGAAGTAGTCGATCAACTCCTGCACCGAGCGGATCGCGCTGCCGAATGGCAGGCTCTCGCTGCCACGGAAGAACAGGCCCTTGCTGATCTCGCCCTTGAGTGCCGCGACCAGTTGCGAATCAATGCAGAACTGCCCGGCCCTGGCGATGCCGTCACGCAGGCCGCATTGCGTCAGGCAATGCAGACCGATGGCGCAGCGCTTGGGATCGGCTTTGGCCACCGCCTGCAGCCTGGCTTCGCGCTTCATGTAATTGGCGAGCCACGGGGTATTCACCGCACGCGCCGGCAAGCCGGCCACGCTCATGAAGGTGACGATATCCTCGGGCCTGGCGTCAGCCAGCACATGCTTGAAATTGGGATGGGCATCGCCCTCTTCGGTGACGGCGAACGGCGTGCCGACCTGCACGGCACTTGCCCCCAGCGCCAGTGTGTCCAGCAGCTTTTCGTGCGTGTTGATGCCGCCGCCGACGATGACGGGAATCTGCTCGCGTGCCAGCCCCATGTCGTCGAACACCTTGAAGATACCGGGCAGTACTTCGGCGAAGTTGAAGCGCTCATTGGCCAGTTCGGCCGGGTTCGGGGCGCCGAGGTGACCGCCTGCATACAAAGGGTGTTCGATCACGATGGCATCCGGCAGACAGCCCTTGCGCGACCATTTCTTGAGCACAATGGCAACGCCACGCGCGTCCGACAGAATCGGGATCAACGCCACGTCGGGATAGCCTTCAGTCATTTCGGGCAGATCAAGTGGCAACCCCGCCCCCATCACGATGGCCTGCGCACCCGACGCGCAGGCCTGCCGTACCAGCGCCGGATGCTCGGTGACCGCCTTCATCACGTTGACCGCCACCAGCCCGTTGCCGGACGCGAGTTCGAGCGCCGCCCTGATTTCACGGTCGAGTCCGACGAGATTGAGCCGGTTGAGTTCGTCCTTGTCGCGGCAATGCCTGGTCTGCTCCGACAGATCGTCATGATGATGACGCAGATCGATGCTCGCAATCGTGCCGACTGCGCCGGCATGCGCCACGGTTCCCGCCAGGCGATGCGCGGAAATACCCACGCCCATGCCGCCCTGCACGATGGGCAACAGGCTCCGGCCTCGAATGGCAAATGATCTGGGCGTCGTCATGCCGCGCTTTCTGTCCTCATATTCTTCAATTGTATCAAATTAAGGACCCGCTTATCTTCATATTGACGCTAGTCCGTCTGTACTTGCCGCTCCCAAAGAGAACGCGGCTTTGTCGCCATTAATGTCTTGCAATCACGGTTAATCCTTGCGGGTGGTTCTCCCGCCCGGCCTAAACGCCTACAATGGCGGGTCTTACTGGCAGCTCCCCTACACGCATGTTCACCGGTATCATTCAATCCATCGGCCGCATCCACGAATACGACGCGCGCGGCGCTGACGCGCGCATGGTCATCACCGGCGGCGGACTCGATTTCTCGGACGTCGCACTGGGCGACAGCATCGCGGTCAACGGCGTGTGTCTGACGGCCGTGGCACTCACACCCGACAGCTTCAGCGTCGATGTCTCGGCCGAAACCCTGCGCGTCACCGAAGGCTTCGCACCGGGCGCGGAAGTCAATCTGGAAAAGGCGCTGCGGCTGGCAGACCGGCTGGGGGGGCATCTGGTGTCGGGCCACGTCGATGGCGTCGGCACGGTGCATCGTTTCGCTCCGGTCGGTGAATCGCATCTGCTGGAAATCGACGCGCCGCACGAACTCGCGCGCTACATCATCCGCAAGGGCTCGATCACGGTGAACGGCGTTTCGCTGACGGTCAACCAGGTGGACGGCACGCGGTTTGCGCTGAATCTGATCCCGCACACGCTGGAACAGACCACCCTCAAGCATCTGCAGGCCGGTACCCGCGTCAATCTGGAAGTCGACATGATCGCGCGCTATGTCGAGCGCCTGGCCCAATTTACAAGCAGCACGCAATTCACCCACGCCACGGACAAAGATTGAACAGGACCAAGACTGATGAGCCTCGCCTCCACCACCGAAATCATTGAAGAACTCAGGGCCGGCCGCATGGTTGTGCTGGTCGACGAGGAAGACCGCGAAAACGAGGGCGACCTAGTGATGGCCGCCGAGCACGTCACGCCGGAGGCGATCAATTTCATGGCCAAGTACGGTCGCGGCCTGATCTGTCTGACCCTGACCGACGACCGCTGTCGCCAACTGGGCTTGAAGCAGATGGTGGACAACAACCAGGCGCAGCACAGCACCGCGTTTACCGCTTCGATCGAAGCAGCCGAAGGCGTGACCACCGGCATTTCCGCCGGCGACCGTGCCGTCACCATCCTGGCTGCGGTGAAACGCGATGCCAAGCCGACCGACATCGTTCAACCCGGCCACATTTTCCCGCTGCGCGCGCAGCCCGGTGGGGTGCTGATGCGTGCCGGGCACACTGAAGCCGGTTGCGATCTGGCCGGGCTGGCCGGACTGGAACCCGCGTCGGTGATCTGCGAAATTCTCAAGGATGACGGCTCCATGGCGCGGTTGCCCGACCTGATTCCATTCGCCCAGGAACACGGACTGAAAATCGGTGCCATTGCCGACCTGATCCATTATCGCAACCAGACCGAAAGCCTGGTCGAACGTGTCGCCGACCGCCTGATCCAGACGGTATACGGCGCATTCCGCCTGGTGGCCTACCGTGACACCTGCGCCCGGGAAACGCATCTGGCGCTGGTCAAGGGCGAGATTCTGGCCGACAAGGAAACCCTGGTACGCGTGCACGAACCCCTCTCGGTGATGGATTTTCTCGACGTCACCGGCGGCGGCCATTCATGGCCGATCCTGGGCGCGATGGAACGCATCGCCGAATCGCAGTGCGGCATCATCGTGTTGCTGCACCGCCCGGAAACCGCCGATGCGCTGCTGCAGCGCATCAACCCGGCACCCGTTGCCAGCCAGAAATACGATCTGCGTGACTACGGCATCGGCGCCCAGATCCTGCGCGACCTCGGCGTCGGCAAGATGAAGCTGCTGGCCAGCCCGCGCAAAATGCCCGCGATGGATGGTTTCGGACTGGAAGTCACCGGCTATTCTGAAAAAGCCTAACTACATTTAGAGGTACGCATCATGGGAACCAGCAGCAGCATTTCCGAACTCGACCCGGTCTATCAGGGCGCGGGGCTCAAAATCGGCATCGTCATGAGCCGCTTCAACAAGGACATCTGCGAAGGCCTGCTGTCCGCCTGCGAAATCGAACTGGCCCGCCTCGGCGTCGCCAGGGATGACGTGCTGCTGGTCGATGTGCCTGGCGCACTCGAGCATCCGCTGGTGCTGCAGAAAATGGCGCAGTCCGGCAAGTTCGATGCGCTGGTCGCACTCGGCGCCGTGGTGCGCGGCGACACCTATCACTTTGAAGTGGTGTCGAACGAATCCTCGCGCGGCATTCTCGATGTGCAACTGGAAACCGGCATGCCGATCGCCAATGCCATCCTCACCGTGGACACCGAAGAGCAGGCCCATGTGCGCATGGCCGAAAAGGGCCGCGATGCCGCACGCGTGGCCGTGGAAATGGCCAACCTGCTGAAGCGTCTCTGACTGTCATGCCGCACGTTCAATTACCCACAATGATGCCCGGCATGACAGCCCCCCCCTCCCCGCCCTCCCCCGCTTGCGGGAGAGGGCGACAGGGCTTCGCTGCGCGAGGTGAACTTTAATGGCAGGTTCCCGCAAGGTCGCCCGCGAATTCACCCTGCAAGGCGTCTACGCCTGGCTGGTGGGCGGAGCCGACATCACGCTGATCGCCGCCAACCTCAAGGAAGACGAGCAGTTCAAGCGTGTCGACGAGGCGTATTTCCGCACCCTGCTGTATGGCGTGATCAAGGACGAAGACCTGTTGAGCACCCGACTGGCGCCCTGCCTGGATCGCCCGGTGGCCGAGCTCTCGCCCATCGAACGCGGCATTCTGCTCATCGGCACCTATGAACTGGTGAGTTGCCCCGACGTGCCGTGGCGCGTCGCGATCAATGAAGGCGTCGAACTGGCTAAGAAATTCGGCGGCACCGACGGCCACAAATACATCAATGGCGTCCTCGACAAACTGGCGCAGAGCGTGCGCGCAGTCGAAATCGAGCATGCCAAAAAGAAGGGCGTGAGCAGCGAACAGTAAGCGGAGAGCCGTCACCGCACTCCGCTCACCCCTTCCCGCTCACCACCATGGAATTCGACCTCATCGCCCGACACTTCACCCGCGCCACGCCCGGCGCGGTGCTGGGTGTGGGCGATGACTGCGCGCTGCTGGCGCCCACGCCCGGCATGCAACTCGCGATCTCCAGCGACATGCTGCTCGAAGGCCGTCATTTTTCGCCGCAGGACAGCCCCGCAGGTCTCGGCCATAAATCGCTGGCGGTGAATCTGTCGGACCTCGCGGCGATGGGGGCCACGCCGCGTTGGGCAACTTTATCGATTGCGCTGCCCGAAGCCGACGACGCCTGGCTCACCGCGTTTGCGCGCGGTCTTTTTCGCATGGCCGACCTGCATGGCATCGAACTGGTGGGCGGCGACACCACGCGCGGTCCACTCACCATCAGCATCACGGTCATGGGCGAAGTCCCGCCCGGTCAGGCGTTGCGCCGCGACGGCGCCCGGGCCGGCGACGATATCTGGGTATCGGGCGTGCTCGGCTCGGCGGCCATGGCGCTGGCCTATCGTCAGGGACGCGTGTCCATGGAACAGGCCGATGCGGCCAAGGTCCTGCCCGCACTGTATCTGCCCATGCCGCAGGTGGAACTCGGTATTGCGTTGCGCGGCATCGCCCACAGCGCCATTGATATTTCGGATGGCCTGCTGGGCGATCTCGGGCATATTCTGGGACGCTCCAACATGGGGGCGACCCTCGAATTCGCCGCCCTGCCGACACTGCCGGTGATGCAGACATACCTGCACGAAACCGTGGCACGCAACAGTGTCCTGGCAGGCGGCGATGATTACGAACTGTGCTTTACCGCGCCGCCGTCCAGACGGGACGCGGTGCTGGCTGCGGCTGCGGACGTTGACGTGGCCGTCACCCGCATCGGCCGCATCCAGGCCGAACCCGGACTCACGGTTCTCGACGCCGACGGCCAGGCGCTCACGCTCGACCAAACAGGGTACGACCACTTTGCAGCCCAATCTTAAATTCCTGCTCACGCACCCGGCACACCTGATCGCTTTCGGTTTTGGCAGCGGGCTTGCGCCCAGGGCGCCCGGCACGGTCGGCACGCTGCTGGGGCTGCCATTGTTCTGGCTGATCGCCGCCATCGCATCCGACCTGCCCAACCAGATCATTTTGTTGATAGCCACGTTTCTGCTCGGCATATGGGCCTGCGGCCGCACCGGTCGGGCACTGGGCGTGGCCGATCACGGCGGCATGGTGTGGGACGAAATTGTCGCGTTCGCGCTGGTGTTGCTGTTTACCCCTGCCAGCTGGCTGTGGGTCGCGCTGGCGTTTGGCCTGTTTCGCCTGTTTGATATCCTGAAACCCTGGCCGATCCGCATCGCCGACGCGCGGATGAAGAACGGCTTTGGCGTCATGTTCGACGATTTA
>JANJUT010000089.1 GCA_024710445.1 Thiobacillus sp. | reverse complement strand
GCCAGTCGCCAGCGGACCACCGGCAGCTGCGCCGATGCGGCGGGCGCGGCCTGTGCGGCGGCCAGCGGCAGCACGGCGGCCACGCCGGCACCCGCCAGAAAGTCTCGTCTTTGCATGATTCCCCTCCGGTTTTGGCCGATTATACGAGCCGCCGCCAAACCGCCACGTGTTAAAATCACGGTCTTTACAAGCCCCGTCCGACTCGTCCATGTTCAACCGCCAAGACACCCTCGCCAAGACCGACCCCGACCTGTGGGCAGCCATTCAGAAAGAAGACCAGCGCCAGCAGGACCATATCGAGCTGATCGCGTCGGAAAACTACACCAGCCCGGCGGTGATGGAAGCACAGGGCTCGCAGCTCACCAACAAGTACGCCGAAGGTTATCCCGCCAAGCGCTACTACGGCGGCTGCGAATACGTGGACATCGTCGAGCAGCTGGCGATCGACCGCGTCAAGGCGCTGTTCGGCGCCGAGGCCGCCAACGTCCAGCCCAACTCAGGCTCGCAGGCCAACCAGGCGGTGTTCATGGCCTTCCTGCAGCCCGGCGACACCATCATGGGCATGAGCCTGGCCGAAGGCGGCCACCTCACCCACGGCATGAAGCTGAACATGAGCGGCAAGTGGTTCAACGTGGTGGCCTACGGCCTCGACGAAAAAGAAGAAATCGATTACGAGAAGATGGAAGCACTGGCGCGCGAGCACAAGCCCAAGCTGATCATCGCCGGCGCCTCGGCCTATGCGCTGCGCATCGACTTCGAGCGCTTCGCCAAAATCGCCAAGGAAATCGGCGCGATCTTCATGGTCGACATGGCGCACTACGCCGGCCTGATCGCCGCGGGCGTCTACCCCAACCCGGTGCCGCATGCCGACGTGGTGACCTCGACCACCCACAAGACCCTGCGCGGCCCGCGCGGCGGCATCATCCTGATGAAGGCCGAGCACGAGAAAGCCATCAACTCGGCGATCTTCCCCGGCCTGCAGGGCGGCCCGCTGATGCACGTGATCGCCGGCAAGGCGACGGCGTTCAAGGAAGCCTCGACCAAGGAATTCAAGCGCTATCAGGAACAGGTCATCGACAATGCGCTGGTGATGTGCAAAGTGCTGGTCGAGCGCGGCCTGCGCATCATCTCCGGCCGCACCGAAAGCCACGTCTTCCTGGTCGACCTGCAGCCCAAGAACCTCACCGGCAAGGAAGCCGAAGCCCTGCTCGGCCGCGCCCACATCACGGTCAACAAGAACTCCATCCCCAACGACCCGCAGAAACCCTTCGTCACCAGCGGCATCCGCCTCGGCACCCCGGCGATGACCACGCGCGGCTTCACCGAACTGGAAGCCGAACAACTGGCCACCCTGATCGCCGACGTGCTCGAAGCGCCGAATGACGAAGCGGTGATCGAGCGCGTCAAGGGCGAAGTGGCGAAGCTGACGGCGAAGTTTCCTGTGTATGGGTGAACGGTGAGCGGGAAGCGGTGAGCGGAAAAATCCCTCGCCGCTTCACTCCTCACCGCTTACTGCTTACCGCTCACTGCTGACCACTCACAACCCATGAAATGTCCCTTCTGCGGTTCCCTCGACACCCAGGTCATTGACTCCCGCGTCAATGAGGCCGGTGACGCCATTCGCCGCCGGCGCCGTTGCGCAGACTGCGACAAGCGCTTCACCACCTGGGAAACCGCCGAGTTGCGGCCGCCACAGATCGTCAAGACCAACGGCACGCGCGAGGATTTTTCCGAAGCCAAGCTGCGCGAGAGCTTTCGCCGTGCGCTGCACAAGCGCCCGGTTTCGACCGAACTGGTCGACGCCGCCGTCAACCGGATCCGCCAGCATCTGCTGACCCTTGGCGAACGCGAAGTGCCTGCGCGCGAGATCGGTGAAATGGTGATGATCGAGCTGAAGAAACTCGACAAGATTGCCTACATCCGGTTTGCCTCGGTGTATCGCAGCTTCCAGGACGTCGACGACTTCCGCGACGTCATCCGCGACATCGACCAGCCCTGACATGTCGGCCGCACACCGTTTCAGCGTTGCCGACCATGCCCACATGGCACGCGCGCTGCAACTCGCGGCACAGGGTCTTTACACCACCACCCCCAACCCACGCGTCGGCTGTGTCATCGTCAAGGATGGCCACGTTATTGGCGAAGGCTGGCATCGACGTGCAGGCACGCCGCACGCTGAAATCCATGCCCTTCAAACAGCCGGTGATGCCGCACGTGACGCGACGGTCTACGTCACGCTCGAACCCTGTTCGCATCACGGCCGCACGCCGCCATGCGCCGAGGCGCTGGTTCAGGCCGGGGTGGCGCGCGTGGTGGCGGCGATGAGCGACCCGAATCCGCTGGTCGCAGGCGGCGGCATCTCGATGCTGGTCCTAGCCGGCATCAAGGCTGAAGTCGGGTTGATGGAAAACGAGGCGCGCGCGCTCAACCCCGGCTTCATTTCACGCATGACCCGGCAACGTCCGTGGGTACGCCTGAAGACGGCCTCCACGCTGGACGGCAAGACCGCGCTTGCCAACGGCGCCTCGCAATGGATCACCGGCGAAGCGGCGCGGGCCGATGTGCAGAAACTGCGCGCGCGTGCCTGCGCCATCCTCACTGGCAGCGGCACCGTGCTGGCCGACAATCCGCGCATGAACGTGCGCGACATCGACATCGGCCGGCAGCCGCTCAAGGTCATCGTCGATTCCGCCTTGCATACCCCCGTGGATACCGCGATCCTGCCTGCGCTCATTGCCTGCCACCACGCTGATCCGGACGCCCGCGCAGCACTCGAACAGGCCGGCGCCGAAGTGATCGAACTGCCCGGTACTGATAAGCGCGTTGATCTGGCTGCATTGCTCACGCTGCTGTCGCAACGCGGCATCAACGAACTGCATGTCGAGGCCGGCGCCGCGCTGAACGGCGCCCTGCTCGCTGCCGGACTGGTTGATGAATGGGTGGCGTACATGGCGCCGATGGCCGTGGGTGACGCTGCGCGCGGCTTGTTCGCCCAGCCGGCGCTCACCATGCTCGCCGATGCCATGCGATTCCGCATAGCGGATGTGCGCCAGATTGGCGACGACCTGCGCCTGACCCTGTTGCCCAGGTAAGCGACTTCAAATAGTTCGGCTCAGCGACAGGATTCCGCCAAAAATCTAGTACGACAACCCATAAGTTTGCGTACATGCCGAGACGCGCATCCGCGCGCCGGGTGCGCGAAGCGAACCGCAGCCATAGTCGTTCCATGGCGAGGATGAGCGACAAAGCAATCGGTGATGCGGGGCGCGTCAAACATAGCGAAATTTATGGGTTGTCGTACTAGGCTCGTATCGTGAACGCCTCGAACAACCCGGCCATTTCTGCCCCCACATCCTGCAGGGAACGTTCGCGGGTTGCACTCTGGCACAGGCTTTCATTCCCGCAACCCTGGCTGCGAAAAGCCTGTATCGCGTAACGCTTGACGCCACGCCCGGCCAGATCGCGACTCACCTCAACCAGGTCTGAATCGGGCAGCAAGCCCGGATGTACGGTGGTGCGGACTTCATGGTCAACGCCGGATGCGATCACCTGCTGCAGGCCTTCGAGCGCACGCTCACCGCTGCCTGCAACGCCGGTAGTGAGCACGTAATCGGCAAATGGCGCCTTCACATCCATCCCCACCCAGTCGACCAGAGGCAACACCTCCGCCAGACGTTTGCCATACATGCCGCCGGTATGCAGACCGATCTTGAAACCGAGCGCGCGCACTTCGCGCATCGCGTCGGCCAACCCCGCCTGCAGCGTCGGTTCGCCGCCGGAAAACACCACGCCGTCGAGCAGGCCCTGGCGGCGGCGCAAAAATGCCATCACCTCTTCCCAGGGAATTTCATGTTCGCTGCGTGGCGGTATCAGGCCGGGGTTATGACAATAGCCGCAGCGCCAGGGACAGCCCTGACAAAACACCACCGCAGCCAGCATGCCTGGCCAGTCGGTGGTGGAAAGCGGCGTCAGTCCACCCACGTGCAACATGATTATTGGCGGCGCAGCATGCGGGTTCAGCCCAGCGCGCAGCGCCCTTCGACAAAGAACTGCCGCTCGCGGTGCTCGCTCTGCTTGCCCTTGTTGAAGCTGGTGGTCGGACGGTGGTAGCCCATCACGCGGGTCCACACTTCGCAGCGGGTGCGCTCTTCGTCCTTCAGTGCGATGCTCTGGATCTGGGTGGAAACACTCATGTCATTCATATCAATCTCCTTGGGTTGGGTCAGGCTGCAACAGCGCGCTTGCGGGACAGGGCTTCTTCATCACAGGTGGGGCAGAACTCATGCTCACCGGCGATGTAACCATGTTTGGGACAGATGGAAAAAGTCGGCGTGATCGTGATGTAGGGCAGACGGAAACGCTCCAGCGAACGACGCACCAGATTGCGGCAGGCATTGATCGATGAAATGTTCTCCGACATGTACAGGTGCAGCACGGTGCCGCCGGTGTACTTGCGCTGCAGTTCGTCCTGCCGTTCCAGCGCCTCGAAAGCGTCGTCGGTGAAACCCACCGGCAGTTGCGACGAATTGGTGTAGTACGGTGCGTCCTCCGTGCCCGCCTGCAGGATCATCGGGTAACGCTTGCGGTCTTCCTTGGCGAAACGATAGGTGGTGCCTTCGGCCGGGGTCGCTTCCAGGTTGTACATATGGCCGGTCTCTTCCTGGAATGCAGCGATGCGCCCCCGGATGTGGTCGAGCAAACGCACTGCGAAATCGTGGCCCCACTCGCTGGTGATGTCGTGCTCATCATTGGTGAAGTTGCGAATCATCTCGTTGACGCCATTGACGCCGATGGTCGAGAAGTGATTGCGCAAGGTGCCGAGATAGCGCTTGGTGTAGGGGAACAGGCCGTTGTCCATCAAGCGCTGGATCTCCTTGCGCTTGACTTCCAGACCGTTGCGCGACATGTCGAGCAGGGCATCGAGGCGACGCAGCAAGCCGGCCTCGTCGTCCTGGTACTCATGCCCCAGACGAGCACAGTTGATCGTCACCACGCCCACCGAGCCAGTCTGCTCGGCCGAGCCGAACAGACCGTTACCGCGCTTCAGCAACTCGCGCAGGTCCAGCTGCAGGCGGCAGCACATCGAGCGGATGTGGTTCGGTTTCATCTCGGAATTGATGAAATTCTGGAAGTACGGCAGGCCATAGCGCGCGGTCATGGCGAACAGGCGGTCGGCGTTTTCCGATTCCCAGGGGAAATCCGGCGTCATATTGTAGGTCGGGATCGGGAAGGTGAACACGCGGCCCTTGGCGTCGCCGGTGGTCATGACCTCGATGTAGGCG
>JANJUT010000122.1 GCA_024710445.1 Thiobacillus sp. | reverse complement strand
AAATCGCGCAGCCGCGCGGCGAGCGCGTCGACGTTTCCCAGCGGGAAATAATGCGCGTCGGGCAGTCCCACCTCGACGTTGGCGGGAATGTCGCTGGCGACGACGGGCAGGCCGTAGGACAGGGCTTCCAGCATGGCGATGGGCAGGCCTTCGTGCGAGGACGGCAGCACGAAGATACCGGCGTGGGCGTACAGCTCGCGCAGGGCCTGGCCGGTCTGCAGGCCGGTGCACACGACGCCGGGGGTTGCGGCGGCGGTGTCCAGCACCTGCTGCACATAGGCGTCGGGATGGTCCGACGCGCCGACGATGGCGAGTTTCCACCCGGGCAGGGTTGCGCGGCGGAAGGCTTCGATGAGATCGAGGTGGCGTTTCTCGGGCACCAAGCGGCTCACCAGGACGACATACTTCCCCGGCTCCAGGCCGAACGCCGCCGGCGCGGCCGTGGTGTCCGGCAGCGCCGGCAGCACGACGCCGTTGGGAATCAGCGTGCTCTCGCGGCCGTGCTTTCCACGCACCAGGCTGCGGATCACCTCGGAAATCACGATGCGGGCGTTCGACCAGCGCATGCCGAATCGCTCGCCGGTCTGCAGTACCCACTTGGCGAAATGCCCCCACTTCTGCCGGTCGTAATCCGGGCCGTGGTGCGTCACCACCACGCGCAGCCCCAGCAGCCTGGCCGGCAAAGTCACGATGGCCGGGCCAATCGCCTGGATATGCAAGACATCGGGGCGCCTCACGGCCGCATACAGCACGCCCAGAACGCTGTGCAGAATCGCCTCCAGCCCCTTCGACCTGGGCGCCCACAACGACACGAACTTGACGCCTTTCCACTCGCGCCCAATCGCAGCGGGCTGGTACGGCGACCGCGCCAGCACGGTGACATCGCAGCCCAGTTCCACCAGCAGCGGACACAGATGCTCGGCATGGGTTTCCACCCCGCCCTGTACGTTGGGGAAGCCACGCAGGCCCAGCATCATGACCCTCAGCGGCCGACGTGCTTTATTCACGGCTCAGTCCGTGCGCAGCATGTCGGCAAGTTCGGCCTCGGACAACACCACATCGGGTTCACGCGGCTGAAAATGCACCTTGTGCACCGGCACCGTTCCTTCCCGCAAATTGCCCTGCAACGGATCCTGGCCAACATCAAAGCTCGGCACGCTGTCGATGCAGATCGGCTTGCCCAGCATCGACTTGATCTTGTTCTTCACCACCCACGAAGTCGGATGCTTGATGTACTTCTTCATCACCGGCGCGGCCGTCCCCACCATCCAGCAATTCTTGGGGCAGGTGCGGACCAGGCCACGAACCTTTTTCGCCTGCTCGCTGAACCACAGCTCCTCGAAACTGGACACGTCGCGGATATTGCCCATCGACTCTTTCCAGTAACGTTCTTCCAGACCATTACAGGGATAAACATCGCCATACGGCTCGATAAAGAAATTGGCCGTGCCCGCCTCGCAGGGCAGCATGCGCGGATTGCCGCGAATGTAATTGATCAGCCCAAGATTGAAGAATGCGCGATACCAGCTCTTGGGACTGTTTTCCTTCAGCAGTTCCTCGATCAGCTTGTGAAAGTTGCCGATCACCTCGTCCTTGTTGGTGACCTCATTGTCGTCTTTATGGAAGTAGTACGAGTTGTGGAACGTAGCCGTGGCGAACTCCATCCCCAGTTCACGGGAGAGTTTGTACAGCCAGAGCATGTCTTCCGAGTTCTTGTTCGATACCGTGCAGCCGTAGCCGATGTCCCTGATGCCCATCTCCTTCAGCGTCAGCAGCAATCGCATCGCCCTGTCGAACGTTCCATCACGCCCACGCAGGTCATCGTTCTTTTGTGACAGGCCCTCGATACTGATCCGGATACCAATATTCGGAAACTTCTCGGCCATCTTGATGATTCGATCCGTATGCCAGCCCGAGGTCGAAATGACGATGCGATCGGATTTCTTGAACATCACCTCGACGATATCTTCCAGGTCGCGCCGCACGAACGGCTCGCCCCCGGTAATGTTCACGAACTTGAATTTCGGCAGCATCTCCAGTTCCTTCGCCTGGATTTCGCGCTTGCTGTCGGTCGGGTTTTCCCAGATATCGCACATCTTGCAGCGCATCTGGCAGCGGTAGGTCGTAATAATCGAAACGTCGGTCGGGTATGCTGCGGCCATCATTGTCTCCCCAATGTTGTTTTATATATGTCCATCAGGCCGGTGTTGTGCGAATCAAGAGAAAAGGCGGATTCAACACGCTGCCGTCCAGCCATGCCCATCTGCTGTCTCAACTCAGCAGAGGACATCAGCCTGTCCAGCACAGAGGTCAACTGATTTACGTTGCCCGCATCGAACAGCAACCCGGTCTTGCCATCCTCGACAAGTTCCGGAATGCCGCCCATGCGGCTCCCCACCACGGGCTTGCCATACGCCATCGCTTCCAGCACCGACATCGGGCAGTTTTCATACCATTCCGAAGGCACCACCACGACAGCCGCCCGGTCGATCATCTCTTTCAAAGCATCACCGGCAAGATACCCGACTAAAATACTCGGGTTATATTGCGATTTCAAGTTATCGCTCAATGGCCCGGTGCCCGCAACCACCAGACGCCACCCGCCAGAAGCCTTCGCATGCGCCTTGAGCAGTGTCTCGACGCCCTTCTCGCGCGACAACCTGCCCAGGAACAGCACATAACCATCATCGGCCCCGCTGCCGCGCACCTCGTTCGTATCGATGCCGTTGTAAAGCAGGCTGATGCGATCCTGCTGCACCCGGTGCGCGATGGACTCCTGCATGAAACGGCTGGGCGCGATGAACGCATCCACCTTCTCGTAGCTGCCCTTCGCGCGCTGCACCACCGCCTCGGCGTATAGCAGCGCACTCTTGCCCAGCGAACCGTCCGCACAGCGGTTGCGCAGCACATGCGAAAAGTTGCCATCCAGACAATCCGAGCACGGCTCGTCATTACGCAGGCGGTTATACGTTGGGCACACCGGCTTGTAGTCGTGCAGCGTCAGCACCACCGGCACACCCAGCTTTTTCGCCGCACCGATGATCGAGGGCGTCAACTGGTGATAGATATTGTGGCAATGCACCAGATCCGGCCGCGTCTCGCGGATCAGCGCGGATATCCTGTCCACCGCCTCGCCGGAATGTATCAGCGACAAGGCCGATTTCAACTTGCCCAGCTTGCCCGCCCCGCTGCGGTAATCCTGCCGGCTGACAAAAGATGCCGCGTTCGGACTGGGAAAATTGCGCTCATCCTGCATCGAGAAATCGACCACCTCATGCCCGGCGCCCAGCAGGTAGTCCCGCTCCTGAAACATCACGGTTTCAGAGCCGCCGTTACGGAAGAAAAATTTGTTGGCGAAAAGAATCTTCATCGTCAGGTATCCACTCAATGTGTGTCGGCCGGCAAGCGGCGCGGCGGCAGTTCAATAGCAGTGAAACCTTCGCTTAACAACCGTGCGACATCCGCTTCGGATGCGGTGCTCAGGCCGTGCCAAGCCCATTCTCGAGACACGAATTTGAGCCTGCCCACGGCGATGCCTGCGTTGGCACCCTGGCTATTCCATTGCACACGCCTGTCAAGCCAATAGTCCGCACCCAAACCCAGCAGCAGGCCAGCGCCAGGCTGATCCACAGTCTCGTCGGTTTGATACGCACGCCTGGCTTCCACCATGACGACGAAGCCACAGAGTGGCTCGCCGGGCAGCGTGGCCCGGCCCATGGCAGGCCAGAAATGTAAAGCTGTGCCATATTCAAAGCTGGCTGTGGTAACACCGTCAGCGGCGGAAAGCATCGGTGCGGGGACGCTCAGATTGTGCTTGAAGTCGGCCTCGAACTGGCGGCCCTCGATATCTCCCCGCTGGACCAATCGCCAGCGCCGTTGTTCTCCATGGCACAAGTAGACCTTCATGTTCCTCAACTGAACACCAGCGTCACCTTGAGCGGGCATGTTGTACCAGAAAGCATGTCCCCAGCCGGTCATTGCCCTGAACGCGCCAGGATCATTACCCTGCTTGAGGCGTGGCCTGGCATACCAATCGTAAGTCCCGGGTACGCCGGCTGGACGCCCCTGGTGTGGCATGCCAGCTTCCGCATTCAGGGATGCAACCGTTTGGCCTTCATCTTCCCCAAGAAATTCAGCATGGGCTAAAGCGGAATATGCGAACAGCAGAACGGTGAGAAAGCCTTTACGCATTCCTCTCTCCGGCATTCCGATTGCTTTCTCTCGCGACGCGACAGGTCAGCACCCCCGCGGTGTAATAAAAAATAACCATCGCCACGTAGTTATCAACCAGGTTCTCGCTGATCATGTAAAGAATGATGGTCAGAAGCGGCACGGTTTCCCACCGTCTGCCAAGCCGCCGAACAATCGTCAGCATGATTCCGACAAAACCGATGAACGTCACCGCGCCGGCCTCGAAGAGATAACGCAGATAGTCGTTGTGGGGGACAATGTGGTCGGTCGTTTTTATTTCGGAAGCACCGATGCCATAGCCGAAGAACCAGTTGAGATATTCACCCTGCACGTAGATGTCGTAAATATTCAGCCAGTGCTTGATCCGGAAAGCCAGGGAAAGATCGGTGGTATTAAGTGTTGCAACGAGTTGACCGTACGACAAGGCTCGGAAGCTGGTACTGGAAAACAGGAGCAAATCCAGGGTACCGATCACCGGCTTGAAGCGGGCGAACACACCCACCTCGTAAATCGCCAGCGTAACGGCGACCCCTCCGACGATAAGTATGCTGGCAATAGAGCGAATGACGTTGCGTTTGCTGGTGACCAGCAATAGCAGCGAGACAATGACTGCGAAAAGCACGCCAAGGGTAGCGAAGCTGGCGCCGGCCAGCAAATATAGCCACGGGCGCTTGAAGGGCCCACCCATGTATACCGCATACAGCGAGAGCAGAACCACCGCGTACAAGGCGGCATTGTTCCTGTTGGCGAAAATGGAAAAATCGACACCCCGCGCGTAAACATTGGCCCCGCTCGCCAATTGCCAGGCAAGCACGGCAAGCGGCATGGCGAGGAACAGCATCAGGATAAACTTGACCGAGGTGCCGTCGATTCGTGAACCGCTCACCGCCGATTCGACCTTGACACCGAACGCCAGAAACGCCGGGGCGAGCAGCAGCTTGAGCAAGACAGGAAGATTGAGTTCCTCGTGGTTATAAAACGACGAACCCAAGAGGCCATAATAATAAACAAACAAAACCAGTGCGAAGCCGCGGTGATAATTCCCCTTCGGTGTTAGCGCTGCGGAATGCAACAGCAGGGTGAGAAACATCATGAAAGCGGCAAGATAGGCCAACAGCTTGAACAGCGGCATATCAACCCCGCTCGCCACTGAAAGCAGGAAGACATATCCCAGGACAAAGTAGAGGAAGACGCGATGCGTCCCCGGTGCGTTTGCCACGGAAATACCAGCCGGCAATGAAAACCGCTGCGTTTGGCCGGTTGCGTCAGTCGTAACCATAGGAACGAAGTTGCTTGCCACAGATCACGCCTGTCACGAATTTGTCCAGTCCATACGACGACCTGCGCCACTCATCGTCCAGCTTGATGCTCTCGCCTTTCCTGAAGCGTAGTGGGTTGCCGGACAGCGAATGGCTGGTGCCCGTCCATGACAAATTACCGATTTCCGCGCTCGGCAATTCGCCGTTGGCCCACACGTTGATCTGTTCCGTCAGACGGCCCATGGCTGCCTTGGGATCAGCAACGAGGTCTTCGTAGCGCAGCGTCATACCCGGCAGTTCCTTGAGAATATCCTGGCCGGCCATGTAGGCAAGCTTCCAAATGTAGGCGGCGTGCAGTACACCAAACCGGTCCATTTCCCGCACGGCATTGGGCTCATATTTCATTTTCTTCCGCCAGGAGTAAACGACCGCTCTGGCGTCACGCACGAGATCGACGTAGAATAATTCGACGTTGGGAAGAAGCATGAGTACCCGAGCATATCCCGGCAGTTTCGAGGAATCGACGATGATCTTCCCGTCTGCGTGCTGGTGTATGGCGTCGTAAAGCCTGCCGAGCATCTCGATCTGGCGATCATCCAGCACGCCATGGCCGGCATGGCTCGCTTTCTTGATCCGAAGATAGTTACGATAGCGAGTAGCTTGGTAAACGGCCTCTCTCAACTCCTCGGCAACCCCCTTGGCAGAGGCCCCGAAAGCATCGTCAACGACCTCATGCCAGAACCCGCATGCCGGGAAGGCCTCGCCGCAGGCACATTTTCTGCCCTCGAGAATGCCCCGATCCCAGATATTCTTGATTTCCCCGCAGTCGAGAAATCCAGGATGCTCACTGAACAGCAGGCTGAGCAACGTGCTGCCGCAACGACCGGAGCCGCCTACATAGACCACCTTGATTTTCTTGCGCGTCTCAGTCATACCCCGGTACCGTTCATGAAGTCAAAATCAACCAGCGCGCCCATACCTTAGGGCCGGCAGCGTCCAAAAACCCAGTTTTCCGCGCACTTCCACGAGCATCCAGACGTTCCACAGACACATGCCGATCGCGGTCGAATAGGCAACACCCGTGATCCCAAAGTAACGGGCCAGGATGACCCCCATCGTCACAGTCAAAATGGCAGTCGTAAGCAGGATTTTGCGCATGGACTTTTCATGGCCAGTCATGGCCAGGAGCAGACCAACTGAACCACAGGCGACATTGATCGTCTGCCCGAGCGTAAGAACAACAAGTGCATGCCAGCCGGCCTCGAAATGTTCGCCAAACATGCCCAGCCAGAATCCGGGAAACGACAAGAGTAGCAAGGTGGGCACGACGGCGAGCAGGATCATCAGCGCCGTCGATTGTTTGGCCAGGCGTTGCAGGCCAGCCACGTCGCCTGTCGCGAACAGGGCAGTAAACTTGGGGGCTGAAATAGCGTTGACGGCAATCAGAATAAAACTGGTAAGCGATGCCAGTTTGGTGGCCGCATAATAAATGGCCACGTTCTCAACGTCGATGAACATGCCAACTATGATCGTATCGGCCCAGGTCAGCACCAAGGTACCAAGGCCGGCAAGAAAAAACGGCCAGCCGAACGGCAGAACTTTGAGGGGATGGACGTTCTCACGCCCTCCCCAGCCATGCGAAGTGTGCCACCAATAAACGGCAAAGGCCAAGGATATTGAGCACGCGACAATATAGGCATGGGCAACCCCTGAAGCGTTGCCTGAAAGAATACCGGCAGTGACTGATAACAGTATCAGCGAAGGCACAATGATGCTCTGCACGGCGGCGGACACCGCCATACTCTTCAGCCCCTTGTGCGCTTCGGCGAGCAGCATCATCAGGGCGATAACGGGCACGCCGATGGCGAAAGCTTCTAGCGCACCTGTCAAGTTGGTATCGTGGAATACCTCCGTAGATATCCATCCCGCAACAAGTGATAACAGAATGGCAACACCGATGCTAATCGGCAATATGGTCAGTAATGCTCCAACCAGCCACCCCGTCGCCAGCGGCTTGTTTTCCAAGGCGACCGATTTGGCGATCATCTTGATGATTCCAACATCAAGCCCGAACCTGGACACACTCGCTGCTAATGTACAGATCGTTAGGGCCAGGGCAAACAAGCCAAACTCGTACACCCCCATGTTTCTGGCGAGCACCACCTGCATCACGAATACCAGCAGAGCACCCGCGAGTCTGAGCACAAAGGCCCCCATGCCCTTACTCAACAGCTCGCCTAAATGTACGTCTGTAGCGAGATGCGTTCTGATTGTTGCGGCAAGGTGCTTCAAGTCAGTCAGAGACCCGCATCGTTTGTTTGGTCAAGACAATGCACCGACAAATCTGTGCAATTGATCTTGGGGTATTTCCATCAACAGTCTGTTGATAAACTCGATGTGCGCCTTGTAGGAATATCCCTTGTCCGTCGACATATTGGAGACCCTGACCAACAAGCCGTCCGGCACGTAACCGGTAAAGGCATACTTCATTTGTACCAGGAGCCGCTCCAGACGCGATTGCACCACGCTGTCACCCACCGTGAACCAGTAGGTCACCGGTTCGCTCCTGCTTTTGTTCACCGCCAGCATTCTGGTCACGCTAATCTCGCGCCCGGCGACCTTTTCCCTGGCGACATGCAGATCGCTTATATCGAAACCCTGCGAGGCGTAACAAACCTCCTGCCTGTGGGCCTTCAACTCCTGAGTCTGCTCGCTGCCGTAGGCAATCGTGACCATCATCACGCTGCCGTCCTTTTTATTGACATACGTTCTGTTAACGATTTGGTCATAGGTTTCATCAAGCATTTCTTTGGCGCCAGTCCTTACTTCTACGGGCGCAATGGACGAGAGTGCCGTCCAATCATCAAACGCCTTGGGGATCACGACCTCCAGATCGACCCGGTCCGACACATCAGACATTTTTTTATCGGGAACCAGCGCGAGCGCCAGACCCGCCCCAGCCAGCATGAACAAGCCTACAAGCAGGTGATTGAGGTTAAGACGGGACATTTACGAACTCCTCAAGCTTTCTTGGATTTATCTGGAAAGACAAATCCAAGGAGAGCATCCAGCACAAATAAAAACAGCAGGCCGATCACAAACAGCATGATGCCGGCAAAACCGTGCAAAAAGCCCTGCCCGGCTTCGTCGCCCAAGTGGTAGGTGACGAGGATCAGCACCATGACGCGAACGATATTGGCGGCAAAGGCAATCGGCAAAATGGCGACCATGATGATGAGGTTGCGCGTGGTGCTGGTGTGCTCCATCAGATACAGATACAGCAGGCCCATGGCCGACAGGCTGAACATGGAGTGCAAGCCGGAGCAGGCGTCGGCCACCAGCAGCTGGTATTGCCCAACGGTGAGGATGACGCCGCTGCGTCCGATGGGGTAACCGGCGGCATACAGGATCTGTTCGGCGATGACCGAGATGTATTGCTTGAGCGGGCCGGTGGCGGCGTCGACGATGAAGCCGGGCAGCGGGACGATGAAGATGAGGAAGAACAGCGCGAACCACAGGGCGCGGGCGGCTTTCGCGCCCAGCGTGATCAGCAGCGTACCGAGGATGACCGGAATCTGCGAGCCCATTTCGAACAGCAAAATGTCCTGCGAGCGGCCCAGCGCATAGGCCAGCAGGCCGATGACGAGCAGGGTCCAGCCGATAGCTGTTTCGACGCCGCTGGGCTTGCCGGCATCGGCCATGAATACGGCGCGCTGTTGCCAGATCAGGAACAGGCTCACCACCAGCACGATGGGGCCGTGGGCGTAGTCGTCCTCATGCCACAAACCGTGCGCCAGCGTCCAGTAGCTGGGCACATACAGCACCAGCAGGCCGAGCACAACTGGCCACCAGGTTTTGAGGGGGGCCAGGGCGTCGAGCATGCTGGCGCGCGGGGCAAGTGTATTCATGGGCTTAATCCAGGACGACGGCGCCCACGACCTGCGCGCCGGTGAAGATGATTTTTTCTTTCAGTTCGGCCAGCGGCGCCATGCGGCTGACGTTGCGGCGAGCGGCAATCAACATGCCCCTTGCGCGTGCCGAGATCAACTGAAAATCCGAACTGATCTGTGACGGTGCGGTATCCAGCAGAATGATGTCGTAGCTGGTTTCCAGGCCGGACAGCAGCGCGCCAAACGACGGGCGGGCCAGCAGTTCTGCCGGGTTGGGCGGCGGCGATCCGGCGGGCAGCACGGTCAATGTCGGAAACTGCTTGATCCCGTGCACCTGCAGCGAGGGCACGCGCTCGGCCAGGATGTCGGAAAACCCCATGCTGTTGCCCAGGCTGAAAATCTCGTGCTGGCGCGGTTGCCGCATGTTGGCGTCGATCAGCAGCACCTTGCGTCCCATCTGCGCAAACAGCACGGCGAGGTTGGCGGCCAGGTAGCTCGCGCCTTCGTCGGCCCGCGCGCTGCCGACCGCCAGCGTTTTGCGGCCATCCTTGAACCAGCGCAACAGCAGCTCCGAGCGCACCGAGCGCAACGCTTCCGCCTCCTTGCTGTAGGGATCGGTGGCAGCCGTGAGTTCGGGGCTGAGGCCGGCCTCGGCTGCGGGAATGGTGGGGTATTCAAACTGGTGCGACAAGGCTTGCCGGATGTCGGCCTCGGTGACCAGGCCAAGTTGTTGCGCGGCCTCACCAAAGCGCAGGTTCTGTTCCTGCTGCAGCTTGAGCACGCGCTCCATGTCCTGCGGCTTGAGCTTGCCGGCATCCTGCAGCAGTTTGCCCATATTGGCATCGACACGAATGCTGGTGGTTGCCTCGGCGACACTGTTCTGTTCGCTGGCGCTGGAAATTGAATTCATGTCTTCCTCTACTTATGTAGTGTGGGCATTAACGCTCAGGCGATTGCGGGACGATTGCGGCGAAACAGGCGACGCAGTTTTTCCAGACGGCTTCCCCTTTTCCTGACCTCGGCCAGAATCGGGATATCCAGACCGGCGACGATATCCTGCGCAGAGCGCACGCGCCGATCCAGCAGTTCAACCAGAAAACCTGTTCCCACACCTAGCAGGCCACCCAGGAACACTGATAACAAAACATTCAGGAATACGCGCGGCTTGGAATGTTCGGTGGGGGCAATCGCTGGATTCAACACTGCGATATCGGTTTGCGTGGACTGGGCTTCCATGCTGCTCTGACCATAGCGTTGCAGGGCAGAATCATAAACACGCTGAGCATTTTCCAGATCGCGTGCCAACAGGGAAGCCTCTTCGCGCTGCTGCTTCATTGCCAGAACCTGGGCCTTTTGCCGCTCAAACGCGCTACTCAATTCGCTAAAACGCTGACGAGCCGCGCCAGCCGTGGCACCCACGCCGCGCGTAGCGGTGTTAAGTTCGTTGGCGAGTCTAGCCTTGTAACTGTTCACCTCAGCCTGCAGGCGAATGAAATCAGGGTGATTGGCTCCCACCCGGTTGGCCAGTTCGGCCAGTTTGCCCTCGCCTTGCGACACTTGTGCTTTCAAACCCTGCACCACAGGGTTGTTGATCACCTCGGGCAAACTGGCACTGTTCCGTGTACGCGAGTTGGCATCCAATGATGCCGACTGTGCGGCAACCATCTGCGAGGCCAACTCGGCCATGCGCCGAGTTTCCACATCAAGCCGCTCTTCGGATTCGACGATGCCCTTTTCGCGCTGGTAGGCGTTGAGATTTTGCTGGGCCAAGTCAAGTTTCTCACGTAGCCGAATGATCTGCTGATCAAACCAGGCTGCCGTCTGCTTCAAGGGAACGAGCCGAAGCTCCAGGCTGGTTTCAATGTAGGTTTTAGCAAAAGCATTGGCTATCGCTGCAGAAAACTGCGGGTCGGTACCGGTAAAGCCAATGGTAATCACGCTGGACTCGCGCGAGGGTTTCACCTCCAGTTTGGCCAACAACAGTTCACCTAACCACTGCTCGATAGTGCCCTTACCCTCGGTAGTTTCCATGAACTTCTCGCGGATGCCAGGGCTGTCCGCCAGCTTCATGTCACTCACCACTTTATGCGCCACCTGGCTGCTTTGAATAATATCGAGTTGAGTGGCCATATAACCCGGGAACATTTGCGACGGCAGCAATTGCCCTGTGAATGGGTCCTTGCTTTTGGAATCGATGATCAGCGCAGTTGTAGCAGTGTATTCCTTAGGCAACCACAGGCTCACCGCAACCGTGAGTGCAACGGTAAATAGCAACACGCCAAGGATGATCCACTTGCGCGCATTCAGAATCAGCAGAAACTGGGTGAAATTCATGATGGATGGTCCTTAGAACAGGCTTTCCTTGACGTAGATGACGTCGTCTTTTTTGACCGGGTCGGCCAGCTGGGTGTCCAGTTGCTGCATCACCCCGTTGTCATCACGGCGCAGGATCTTGATGCCGCGCTGGGTGCCGCGCTGGTTGACCCCTCCCCCGATCGACAATGCCTGCACTACGCTCATGTTCTGTTCCAGGCGAAATGCCCCGGGGCGCTGTACTTCACCGTAAATGTAAAACATCGGCTGGCGCGCCACGTTGATGATGTCGCCGTCCTGCACCAGTTCGTTGCTGGCTTCGCCGCCCGGCCTGAACAGTGCAATCAGGTCAATCTCACGATATTCGGCCTTACCATCATTCACGCGAACCAGCGTCACGGTATCGGCTCCGTCGATGATGACACCACCAGCCAATGCAAGCACATCGGTCACGCGACTGATTTTTTCCAGAGTATGTTTACCCGGGCGGTTGACACGCCCCAGCACCGAAACCTGCTGGCCACGGTATTGCACCACGTTAAGGCTGACAAAGGGTTCAAGAATGAAGCCGCCCTTGCTCAGGCGTTTGGCGATTTCAGTTTCGCCCTGAGCGGGGGTCACGCCGGCCAGCTTGACGTCGCCGATCAGCGGAAACGTGATGTTGCCGCTGTCGCCCACCCGCGCTTCGGTGGTGAGATCCGGCTGCCCATACACGGTGATGCGCAACACGTCGCCGGTACCCATGCGGTAGTCGTTATCGGCACTCCACGCAGGCATCGCCAACAAACAGACGCACGCCATCAATACACTACGCCACAACTTCATCATTACTCTCTCCAATCGACGGCAACTGCAAAGGCTGCCGCGTTCCTTCTTGAATTATTTTTGGCTGGTGTCGAAAGGGCTTTCGACCAATAACCTGCAATTTGCCGCTTGCAGCAGAGGCGACATTCTACTTGTACATGGTCAAAACCGCCCAGCCACCAACAGACCACCTACCAGCAAAACCCATACCCACCTATCTTCAGCTTGCCCAGACACGCAAACAACCGTCAGAAATCTGAACGCACATTAAAAAAGACCGAGTTAAATGAGTAATTACCGTCAGTTATGTTGGAATCCCGTCGCCCCGACTGCAAACCAAGATCGATCGTGACCATGCGCACCGGGGTATAGCTCAGCGAGAGCGAACCACTCAATATATCTTCGTCTCGCTGGACACCACCACTGCCAGTATCCCCCTCGTTGCTACGGTTCTCGAAGCTGGTATTGGCACGGAAGATAATCTTGGACGTAGGCTGCCAGGCCCCCCCCAAACTGGTCCCGGCGTTGAGTCGGTAGTTGGCATTGACATCGTCTGAGTTCGTTATTTCACGATAGATTGCCCAGTTCAGTGCAGCTTTTCCAGTAGGGAAGTAATCCGCCGATAAACGACCCACCGCTCCAGAAAAATCTCGCCGTGAGAGCGTGCTGTTCACACGCTGCACATAACCAACCTTTCCGTGAGTGGTCAGTTTGCCAGTGACATTCCAGTCACCCAACAGGTTATATTCGGTCTGCGTATAGAGCCGATCAAGATTGACGATATTACGGTTGGGGTATTCACCCTCCACTCGCAGCATCTGTCCACGCAATATACTGCCCTTGGGCGTGGAATAGCCCAGCGTGGCAGACACACTGGTATTTTCGTAGTCCAACGGCGCCTGTTGCGTGGTGCTGTTGATTGATTTGGCCGCTGCCATGCCCAATCCCACATTCCAGCGCGGGTGAAACTGCCAGTCAGCATTGGCGAACTGGTTTTCGCGTGTAACCTGATTATTGATGGCCTGAAAGGTATACCAATCGGTGAAGCTGGTTTGCGTTACGGTTTCGGTTGCACCAATCTGGCCAGACCAATGGTTGCCCAGCCGCCAGCTCCATTTCAACGAATAGTCCGAACCATCGTAATCCAGCGAGGTATAACGTGAAAAACGCACCCGATTCTTGCTGGCGCTGCCCAGAATACGCTGGCGGCCCGGCGTCCAGTCCACATTCAGCCCGGCACTCAGCACACTGTATTGATCCGAAGCAGAATCCCGCGAAACCAAGGTTGGCACACCGTTCTCGATTACCGCAGTGTTTTCACCCTCAGCCAGGCGAAACAGATTGCTGTCGTAGTATTTCGTGTAAGAAACAAAGGGGCGGAAAGTATCACCTTCCTTTGCCGCGACCGGCAAGGCCAAAAACGCAGCGATCAGCCCAGCGTGAACCAAGATGAGGCGGGGTTGCCCCGAGTCACGGACAGGCAGGAGCGGCGTCCACCTCACCAGAAACTCCACTGCCCGGTAATCACCACATAGGCCCCAAGCGCGCCATTGGTGACCGCGTGCGCGATGATGGGCGCCCACAGGTTGCGCGTGCGTATATAGAGCCAGCCATAGGCCAGGCCGGCGACCAGCCCGGCAAACCATTGCAGATGCTCGACGGCAAACAGCGCGCTGGCGATGAACAGCGCCTTGACACCGATCTGCGACGGCTCAAGCGTCATGAAGTCGGGTTGCTGTACCCAGCGCTGCAGAAACGAGCGCCAGAACAATTCTTCCATGACGGGTACCACCAGCGCCGCGCCGGCAATGCGGAAGGCAACCAGCAGCCAGTCAATCTGGCCTGCGTCATTGGCCGGGTTATACCCTTTGCCCATCTCGCCCATCAGCATCCAGCCGGCGTCGAGGTTGACCCACAGCACCAGCACCACGATCCCCACCGCTAGCGACAACAGCAGATGCTTCAGCGGCAGGGCATACGATTTCAGCTCGGTGTAATGGCGCCACAACACCGCCAGCGCCAGCGCCACCAACCCGGCTTTCACCGGATACAGCCAGCGCACGTCGAAGTCTGGTGCCCAATCGGGCAGCAGACCTTCCAGCACAAGCAGAGCGATATACAGCCCGAATGGCAGGCTGCGTACGAAAACAGGGGATTTCAACATAAGTCGCAGACGCAAGAGACAAGGCTCAAGTGGCAAGATCCCAAGACAAGCGGGCGGCCGTCTGCCCCCCGCGAACACCTTGTGTCTTGTATCTTGCCCCTTGCCTCTCTAGATCACTTCAGACCAGACATGCCTTTGCTGATCGCTGCGGCATCGGCATCGGGCGCCGCGTCCGCAGCCGGAGCAGCAGGCGCCGCATCAGCTGCGGGCTTGGCCGCTTCGGTTGCCGCCGCAGCGGGCGCTTCAGTTTCCTTGCCGGCGTCGACAAATTCGCCCAGGTACTCGATTTTGGCTGCGGCCTTCAGTGCATCTACCTCAGCCTTGGCTGCCTTCTGGCGCGCTTTGGTTTTCAACAAATCAGCAATCGCCGATTTTGCCTGCTCCAGCGTCACTGGTTGTAATTGCGAATCCACCAGCATTATTACCAGCATTCCACTTGGTGTATTCACCATCATTGCCTGGCCATCCGGCATGGCAGCCAATTTGGGCAACAACTCGGACGGCAACTGCTCTGCCGACTTAACGCCCTGCCCAGCATTGACCAACATATTTTCCGCTTTCAACCACGCAACAAAATCTTCCAGACTCTTGGCCGAAGTCAACTGCGCACGTATTGTTTCCTGTTTCTCATTAGGTGCCTTGATTGAAATTTCCTGCAAGCGGTAAATCTTGCGCTTGGTGAATAACTCGGGATGGGCATTGAAATAATCAGCCACTTCAACCTCGGTCGGCTCAGCTGGTTTGCCAAGCTTCCGCGACATATAGGCCTCGGTCAGTATCTGGCGCCGCGCCGCATCCAACGCCTGTACGACCAAAGGGTCACGGTCCAACTTATCCTCCAGCGCCTTCTGCGTGATCACCTCCTGATCCACCAGAGTGCGCACAATGCGCAACGAAGCAGCCTTGGTCTGATCCTTGTCCAGGTTGGGAATGCGCTGCAGCGCATAGTTCACCTGATGCACCGTCAGCTCAGTGTCGTTGACCTTGGCCACCACCTGCGTCGGGGACGTCTCATCAGCTGCTGTTTCACCGCCCTTCTTATCACCACAACCCGTAACCAACGCTGCAATCAGCAACGGCAAATACAGCTTCTTCAGTCCTTGCATGTTTGTCTTCCTCTTCATCCAGATTATTGGAAATTATGTGGTACGAATGTTACATCAAAGGCACTGTCGGATGACAACAACCAGCTATGCGGCAAGCATTAAAGCCGCAGAAAAAGTTTGAATGCCGATCGCGCACCTTGTTATGGAGGCCTCGAAAATCAATCCGACACGGGATCCTGCCGTTTCAAATCAGGCGTCCCTTCTCGAGTCCGACTGACCCAGGCCTGGCATAGGGCATCTTCCAGACGACGAACAAAACCTGCCGCATCGCACAAGGCGGCCCCCGCAAGCTGGTCCCGCAACATTCCGCGCAGACGCTCAAGTCCTGGCAGATCGGCTGCGCGAGACTGCGCGATTTCCACAAAGGATTCAGGCGTGTCGGCCAGCCAATCCGTGAGGCCCGCCGCGCCCAACAATGAAGCGCCAACCCGCCCGGCATGGTGTTTGCCTGCCAGCGACAATACGGGAA